>JALSRW010000165.1 GCA_026984595.1 Alphaproteobacteria bacterium | reverse complement strand
CGCATGGCCGAAGCGCACCGGAAGGCGCTCGAGGCCATCTCCGGCCCGGTCGACGATCTCGCCTTCGATCTGGTTCTCGGCATCGAGGGGCTGACCGAACAGCAGCCGTACGGCAGCCCCCTGGAAGGACAAGTACGAACCCTCGTCGACGACAAATGGACCCCGATCCAGGCGCTGTTCGTGCTGCGCAGCGAGGTCAATGGCATCTATGCCCTGCTGGCCCAGGCGGCGATGACCAACGATGTGTCCATGCTGCAGCCTCTGGGTGAGCGCTTCGTCGCCGCCAGCGAATCCGCCCGGGCAGCGCTGGAAGAACTGCCGGCGACGCTCCGCGACGGCCTCGCCGACGCTCTCGACGCGCTGATCGCCTTCGGTGAGGGGAAGGAAAACCTCTTCGACCGGCGTCACGAGCTGCTGGTCAGCGAGAAACGGCTCCTGGAGCTCGCCCGGAAGGCGGCCGAGGTCTCGGGCTCGCTGCAGACCGCCGCGAGAGCCGAGGTGCAAGCGGCACAGAACGCCCTCGCCGAGGGTTCGGCCGACATCGAGAAGATGCTCACCCGCGCCCGCTGGCTGCTCCTCGCGGCCGTCCTGCTGGTGATGGTGGTGAGCGTGATGATCGGCTGGTCCTATCTCCAGAAGAAGGTGGTCCGTCGCCTCGCCGCTCTGCACGATGCCACCCTGGCGGTGGCGGAGGGGCGGCGCGATGTCGCGATTCCGGAGGAGGGGAACGACGAACTCGCCGCCATGGGACGTGCCCTCGCCCTGTTCCGGGACAAGAGCGCCGAGGTCGAGCGGCTGGAGGCGGAACGCAAGAAGCTCGCCGCCGAAGCCGAAGAGGAACAGCGTCGCACGAGAAAGGAACTGGCCGAGCGGCTGCAGGCGGAAATCGGCGAGATCGCCGATCAGTTCGCACGCGCCGCGGCATCCCTTTCCACGGCGGCGCGGGATCTGGCCAGCAGCGGGCAGGATGGAAGCGAGATCGGCAAGATCGACCTCGTCGCGAGAACCTGTCGCGAACTGGAAGCGGCGGCCGGGGAGATCGCCCAGCAGATGGACCGCGCCCGCAGTATCGGGGAAAAGGCCACCGCCGACAGCGAGCGCTCGACCAGAGCCGTGGAGGAGCTCGATGGCACCATTGCCGAAATCGAAGAGGTGGTGACCCTGATTTCGGACATCGCCGAACAGACCAACCTGCTGGCGCTGAACGCGACGATCGAGGCGGCGCGTGCCGGACACAGCGGCAAAGGCTTCGCCGTCGTGGCTTCCGAAGTGAAGGCGCTCGCCACCCAGACCGCCTCGGCCACCAACCGGATCGCCGAGCGGATCGCCGCGATCCGCCAGAGCAGCCGCGGCACGGTGGAGGCGATCACCGCGACGGCGGGAATGGTACGCGAACTGGCGGATGTCGCGGCCGCCGTGGCCGCCGCGCTCGAAGAGCAGAGCGCCGCGACCCGGGCGATCCTCGACAATGTCGAGGTCGCCATCGGCTCCGCCACCGAGATGCAGCACGCCACCGAGGGTGTGGCCGCGGAGGCGGAACGTCTGCGCAGCGAGGTGTGCAGCTTCGTCGCCGAAATCGCCGCCGCCTGAGGCCGGGAGACGGGGCGGCGGAACCGCCGTGCCCCGTCTCCCGGGCGACCCGTCCCGCCCGGCGACAATCCTCGTCGGGCGGCCGCGTTCGAGACGCCGATACGGTCTCTCGCGAACAGCGCTTCGCCACTTGTCGAACCCATGGTGCGGGCGCAACAATGCGGTCCGCAGAGGGGAGGAGGCGATGGAGCGTCCGCCGGTCGTGTGGTTCCTGGTTGTGGCCCTGCTCGTGGGCTGTGTCTGGTACGGGTACCGTTTCTGGACGGCATATGCGGTGCCGCTCGCGGCGCGCCCGGACGCCTCGGACTGGATCCTGCCGATCCTCTATGTGCTGTGGTACGCCTTGCTGATCACCGGCTTTCTGCGCATGCAGGGTTGGGCACGGGCGCTGTTCCTGTTCGTGACGCCGATGCTGTTCGCGGTCGACGTCGCCGTCCAGCTCATCGAGTACGACCCGCTGCCCCCCGATCTTCTGGCCGGCATGGGGCTGTACGCGATCTTCGCCTGGGCCCTGTCGCGCAAGCGGGTGGTCGAACTGTTCACCTGACGGCCGCGGTACGCCTCAGGCGAGGAACACGCCGCTCGCCGGATCGAACAGCATGACGTCTTCCCGCCGGTAGTGGAGCGACAGGCGGGTGCCCGGTTCCATGCGCTGCCGTGGCGAAGCCAGCGCGCGAAAGAGCTCGCTGCCGCTGCGCAGGGCGAGGATCGCCATTTCCCCCAGATACTCGAAGATGTCGACTTGCGCCTCGATCCGCTCGCTTTCGGCGACCGGCTCGATGGTCAGGTTCTGCGGGCGGATGCCGACCACCACCTCGTTTCCGGAAAACCTCTCCAGCGCCTTTCGCCGTTCCGCGTCGGGCCGGAAGACGAGCTCCGTTCCCTCGACCGGCAGGAGCAGCTCTTCGCCCTCGCGACGGATGCGGGCGGTGAAGAAGTTGGTGGCCGGCTCGCCGATGAAATCGGCCACGAAGCGGTTGGCGGGCCGGTTGTAGAGCGCATCGCGATCACCGAACTGCTGGAGTTCGGCATTGCTCATCACCGCCACCCGATCGGCCAGCGCCAGGGCCTCGATCTGGTCGTGGGTGACGTAGATCATGGTCCGACCGATGCGCTGATGCAGCCGCTTCAATTCGAACAGCATGCGGAACTTCAGATGGGCATCGATATGACTCATCACCTCGTCGAGGATGAACACCGCCGGGTCGCGCACCAGCGCCCGACCGAGGCTCACGCGCTGCTGCTGGCCGCCGGAAAGCTGGCCGGGCTTCTGGTCGAGAATGTTCTCGATCTCCAGAAGACGGGCGATCTCCCGCACCTCGCGTTCGATCCGTGCCCGCTCGAGGCCCCGCACCTCCAGCGGGAAGGCCAGGTTCTCGAACACCGTGAAGGTCGGGTAGAGGGCATAGGTCTCGAAGGCCATGGCCACGTTGCGGGCCTCGGGTCCGCGTTCGTTGACCCGCTCGCCGTCGAAGCGGATCTCGCCGCTGGTGATGTCCTCGAGCCCCACGATCATCCGGAGCGTACTGGTCTTACCACAGCCCGAAGGACCCAGAATGGCGACGAACTCCCCGTCCTCCACCGTCAGCGAGAGATCACGCACCGCATGCACCTCGATGCCGCGGCCGCGGTAGATCTTGTTGACGCGTTCGAGTTCCACGCGGGCCATGGTTCAGCCGATCAGGTTGATGCCCCGATCGGGGCAGAAGAGGAGAAAGGCGCTCTCGTCGAATGCCAGCCGGACGCTCTCGCCGGGCCGGAAACTGCGTTCCACCGGGGTCAGCAGGTTGAGCCGGAAGGGACCGAGTTCGGCCAGCAGCACCCCCTTGGCACCGAGCGGTTCGTAGAGCTCGACCCGGGCCTCCACCAGCTCGCGCCCGTCGGCCCTGGCGCTTCCACCATCGAGCAGGGCGATATGGTGGGGACGAACGCCGAGCACCACCCGCCTGCCGTCATATCCGGAAAGGGCCGCCGCCTGAGCCGGACTCAGGGAGAGCCGCGTGGAAGTGCCCTCGAGCTGCAGCTTCACC
>JALSRW010000164.1 GCA_026984595.1 Alphaproteobacteria bacterium | reverse complement strand
GAGTCGGTCCATGCCGGCGTCGCCGTGAAACGCTTCGCCGGCATCCGGGGGCATCTGGAACTGGTCGACTGGGCCGCTCTGCGCGAGCAGAAGAATGCGCTGGTGGCAGAGCTGCGCAAGGCCAAATACGAGAACCTTCTGCTCCAGTACCCACAGATCGCCTATCTGCGCGGCCGCGCCCGTCTGACCGAGGACGGGGTGACGGTCGGCGATGTGACGGTGCGCGCCGAACGGATCATCCTCACCACCGGCAGCCGTCCCGCGGTACCCGATCTCCCGGGACTGGACGCGGTTCCCTGGATGGACAGTACGGCGGCGCTGGACCAGGAGAGCCTGCCCGCGTCCATGATCGTCGTCGGTGCCGGCTATATCGGTGTCGAGCTGGCCCAGACCTTCGCCCGCTTCGGGGTGGAAGTCACCCTGGTGTGCCGTCGGCGCCTGTTGCCCGAGGCCGAGCCCGAGATCTCGGAAAGCCTCACCCGCTTCTTCGAGGAGGAGGGCATCCGCGTCCTGTCCGGGCTGCGCTATCGGGAAGTGCGGCAGGCGGAGGGAAAGATCGTCCTTTCGGCGGAGCGCGACGGTGCGCCGCTCGAGCTCTCCGCGGAACGGCTGCTGCTGGCGACCGGACGCCGCCCCAACACCGAGGATCTCGGTCTCGAGGAAATGGGAATCGCCCTCGACGCGCATGGTGCGATCGCCGTCGATGCCCATATGCGCACCACGCATGCGGGCGTCTACGCCGCGGGCGATGTCACCGGCCGTCACATGTTCGTCTACATGGCCGCACATGGTGGCAAGATCGCGGCCCGCAACGCGCTCGAGGGCGATCTCTACAGCTACGACGACAGCGCGGTGCCGGCGGTGGTGTTCAGCGACCCGCAGGTGGCCAGCGTCGGGCTCACCGAAGCCGCCGCCCGGGACAGGGGCATCGCGGTCGCCACCTCGCTGCTGCCACTCGATCAGGTTCCCCGCGCTCTGGCCGCCCGGGATACCCGCGGTCTGATCAAGCTGGTGGCCGATCGCGGGAGCCGGCGGCTGCTGGGCGCCCACATCCTCGCCCCGGAGGGTGCGGACAGCATCCAGAGCGCGGCGCTGGCGCTGCGCCAGGGCCTCACGGTGAGCCGGCTCGGCGAGACGATCTTCCCCTATCTGACCACGGTGGAGGCGCTCAAACTGGCGGCGCAGACCTTCGACAGGGACGTCTCCAGGCTTTCCTGCTGCGCCGGCTGAGGGGATCGGTATGGCGCGCGACAGGGGCATGACGGCGTTGCTGGTGGCCAAGGCGAGCTGCTGCGGCCTGCTGCTGCTGGCGCTGACCGGAAGCCTGGCAACCTGGGCCGCCTGGGCGGCCGGCGAGGGGCTCGTCTATCTGGTACCGGCGGTCGCCGCCGCCGTGTTCTTCCTCGCCCGCCGCGCCCGCCGCGCCCGCCGGCGTCCGGCCGCGCGCGGGCTCGAGCCGACGACCCTCAGGTCGTTTTCCGGGACAGAGGTGGCAGGACACGACCGGCCCAGATGAGGCCCAGCATGGTGACGAAGGCACATGCCGCGCCGAACAGGAAGGGTGCCGGCGCGGCATAGCGGCTCCACAGCCAGCCGGCGGTCGTGCTGGCGGCGAAGAGACCGAGACCGGTCACCAGATGATAGACGCCGAACGCCGTGCCGCGCAGATCGACGGGTGCGGCGTCGGCCACCAGCGCCTGCAGCAGTCCCTGGCTCATGCCCATGTACAAGCCCCAGATGGCCACTCCGATCAATCCGGTGGCGACCGATCCCGCACCGGCCAGGACCAGATCGGCGAGCACCAAGACGGCCAGACCCAGGATCAGAAGCTGCCTCCGGTCGTAGCGGTCGGCCGCCCAGCCGGCCGGATAGGCGGACAGCGTATAGACCACGCTCATCACCAGGAGGGCCAGGGGCGACATGGTCGCCCCCAGCCCCAGCTCCGACAGGCGCAGGATCAGAAAGGCTTCGCTGAACCGCGCCAACGTGCCCACCGTGGCGATCGCCGCCACCAGCCAGAACCGGGACGGCAGCCGGCCCAGATCGTGCAGACCGAGCCGGCGCCGGCGGTCGGATCCGCGATCGCTGCGCGGTGGTTCGCGGACGAAGACGATCAGCACCAGCACTGCCGCCAGCGCCGGCAGTACCGCGAACCACAGCACCAGACGGATGTTCCCGGCCAGCAGCAGCATCAGGCCGATGGCCAGCAGCGGTCCCAGCACCGCACCCACCGAATCGAGCGCCTGACGCAGCCCGTAGGCGCGACCACGCAGCTCCTGGGGCGTGACATCGGCGATCAGCGCATCGCGCGGCGCGCCGCGAATGCCCTTGCCGATGCGGTCGATGAAGCGGGCGACGAGCACCGTGCCGACGCCACCGGCCATGGCGAACAGCGGCTTGGTGAGGGCGGCGAGGCCGTAGCCGGTGACCACCACCAGCTTGCGTCGGCCGAGCAGATCGCTGACCGTCCCGGAAAAGAGCCGGATCACCGAGGCGGTCATCTCGGCGATGCCCTCGATCAGGCCGAGTTGGATGGTGCCGGCGCCCAGTACGCCGACGAGAAAGACCGGCAGCAGCCCGTGGATCAGCTCGCTCGAACTGTCCATCAGCAGGCTGACCGCGCCGAGCGCCCAGACGGTGGACGGCAGGGAACCGCTCGTTCCCGCTCGCGCGCGCTCGGACATCGAGATCTCCGCCATGACGGCTCCTTGACGCACGGCCTCCGGGCTCATAGCCAGAGCCCGCTGTGGTCGCGCCCGACGGCGGAGCATGTGCGCCCCTGCCGGCCCGGCGCGGGAAAGGGGGGAGCGATGATCGTCGATCACAGGACCTACACCCTGAGACCGGGAACCATCAAAGACTATGTGGAGCTCTACCGGAAGAAGGGCCTGCCGGTGCAGAGCCGGCATCTCGGACAGCCCCTCGGCTGGTACGTCTCCATGGATATCGGACCGCTCAACCAGATCGTCCATCTCTGGGCCTACGAGGATCTCGCCGACCGCGCCCGCCGCCGGGCGGCACTCCAGGCCGATCCGGCCTGGCAGGCGTTCATCGCCGAGGCGGCGAAGATGATCGTGCAGATGGAGAACAAGATCCTCCATCCGGCCCCGTTCATGGAACGGTGAGGCGGATGGCGCACAGCGCCGAATCCGGGGGCATGGAGCCGCGAAAGCCGAGGATCGAAGCCCGTCGCGGCGCGCTCGAAGCGTTTCTCGCCCGGGCGACGGGGGCCGAACGGGCCGAGATCGTCGAAGCGGTACGGCTGGGCGGCGGTGCCATTCAGGAAAACTGGGCGCTCGAGCTTCGTTTCGTCGGGGGTCGGCTGGCCGGTAGCTGCCGACTGGTGCTGCGGACCGACGCCCCCTCGCGGATCGCGCCGAGTCACGACCGCATCGAGGAGTTCCGGATCCTCGAGCTGGTCTGGCGGGCGGGTATCGAGGTGCCCGAGCCGATCGCCTGCTGCACCGATCCCGGGCTGCTCGGCCGGCCCTTCCATGTGATGCGGCATGTCGCCGGTGAAGCCCGGGGAACCCGCATCGTGCGCGATCCGCTGGTGCGCGAGCGCAGCGATCTGCTGCTGGCCGAACTCGCCCGGCAGCTCGCGCGGATTCACGCCATCCGTCCGCCACAC
>JALSRW010000163.1 GCA_026984595.1 Alphaproteobacteria bacterium | reverse complement strand
GTACTCGCGACGATGCCGTCGAGGAGAACTTCGGGCTCGTCGGGCTCGCCCACCGGCAGCAGCCGCGGCAGCAGGATGGCGCGCCCACCGGCCTTCTCCAGCAGGGTCTCGCGAAAGGCGAGACAGGTGCGGCGCGAGGGAAGGAGGAGGGTGGTGGCGGACAATTCCGCATCCCCCGCGGCCAGCAGCGATTCGGCCAGCAGTCCCAGGAACGGCAGATGCGGCGGAATGGTGTAGACGCCGGGTGGCGGAAAACCGCTAGCGGGCATCGGTCCTCTCCGCGGGCAGTGCCGGCAGCCGATCCCGCCAGGAAGGTCCCGCTTCGATCACCAGCTCGCGCGCCTCCTCGCCGCCGTCCGGTGCGAAGGAAAAACGCAGGCGGAGGCGATCGGCGGGCAGCATCGCTCCGGCGCGCTCCGGCCACTCGACCAGTACCGCTCCCGCTTCGAGCGCCTCCTCGAGGTCCAGCTCCTGCAGATCCTCCGGCGCGCCGAGACGGTAGAGATCGGCATGGGTGACGGTGAGGCCCGGCAGTTCGTAGCGCTGCACCAGCGTGAAACTGGGGCTCGGCACCTCGATCTCGGCCCCGGCCAGGCTCTGGATCAGGGCCCGCGCGAAGGCGGTCTTGCCGACTCCGAGCTCGCCCTCGAGGGTGACCAGGTCGCCGCGGCGCAGGCAGCGTGCCAGACGCCGCGCCAGGGCGCGGGTCGCCGCGAGGTCGGGAAGCGCCAGCCGGACCGCCGTCACCCCATCTCAGTAACGATAATGATCGGGCTTGAAGGGGCCCTCGGGAGCCACGCCGATATATTCCGCCTGCCTGGGGCTGAGGCGGGTGAGCTTGACCCCGAGTTTGTCGAGATGCAGGCGCGCCACCTTCTCGTCGAGATGCTTGGGCAGCACATAGACCCGGTTCTCGTACTTGCCGGGGTTGGTCCAGAGCTCGATCTGGGCCAGCACCTGGTTGGTGAAGGAAGCGCTCATCACGAAGCTGGGATGGCCCTTGGCGCAGCCGAGATTGACCAGCCGGCCCTTGGCCAGGACGATGATCCGTTTGCCGTCCGGGAACTCCACCTCGTCGACCTGGGGCTTGACCTCGTGCCACTGGAAATTGGCCAGGGCGTCGATCTGGATCTCGTTGTCGAAATGGCCGATGTTGCAGACGATGGCGCCGTCCTTCATGGCCCGCATGTGATCGATGGTGATGACATCGATGTTGCCGGTGGCGGTGACGAAGATGTCGCCGATCGGCGCCGCCTCCTCCATGGTCACCACCTGATAGCCCTGCATCGCCGCCTGGAGGGCGCAGATCGGGTCGATCTCGGTGATCATGACCTGCGCACCCTGCGAACGCAGGGCCTCGGCCGAGCCCTTGCCGACATCGCCGAAACCGCAGACCACGGCGCGCTTGCCGGCGATCATCACCCCGGTGGCCCGCTTGATGCCGTCGAGCAGGCTTTCCCGGCAGCCGTAGAGATTGTCGAACTTGGACTTGGTGACGCTGTCGTTGACGTTGATCGCCGGGATGCGCAGCTTGCCTTGCTTTTCCATCTCGTAGAGACGGTGGACGCCGGTGGTGGTTTCCTCCGAAACGCCGCGCACATCGGCGAGCAGATCGCCATGGCGGTCGTGCATGATCTTGGTCAGATCGCCGCCGTCATCGAGCAGCAGGTTGGGGCGCCAGCCGTCGGGTCCGAGGATGGTCTGCTCGATGCACCATTCGTATTCCTCCTCGGTCTCGTTCTTCCAGGCGAACACCGGCACGCCCTCGGCGGCCATCGCCGCGGCGGCCTGGTCCTGGGTCGAGAAGATGTTGCAGGAGGACCAGCGCAGCTCGGCCCCCAGATGGCGCAGGGTGCGGATCAGCACCGCGGTCTCGACCGTCATGTGGAGACAACCGGCGATGCGCGCACCGCGGAGCGGCCGGCTTTCGCCGAACTCCCGGCGCAACGCCATCAGGCCGGGCATCTCCCGCTCGGCGAGGGCGATCTCCCGCCGGCCCCACTCGGCAAGTCCGATGTCCGCAACCTTGTAATCGTTCACCTGCTTCATCTTTCCATCCCGTCGAGAGAAACGGGGCGATGGGGGTCCATCGCCCGCGATGGTTATTCGTCGAAACCGCGTTCCACCAGATCCGCGAGGGCATCGATGGCGGCGGCGGCGTCGCGGCCGCTGGCCTCGAGGCGGAGCGCGCTGCCGCGGCCCGCGGTCAGCATCATCAGGCCGAGGATCGAGGTTCCCGGCACCGTCACCTCGTCCTTGCTGACGGTGATCTCGGCCCGGAACCCCTCGGCGAGGCGCACGAACTTGGCCGCGGCGCGGGCATGCAGGCCGCGCTCGTTGACGATCCGCACGGTTGCCGCCGCCTTCGGCTGCTCCACTTCCGCCATCTCAATCACGATCCACCGCCAGGCATTCGCTGGCGACGCGGATGTACTTGCGCGCCGCTTCCTGGGCCGCTTCCACCGCGGCCGCCAGCGGCTCGTTCTTGCGCACGCTCGCGAGCTTCACCAGCATCGGCAGATTGACCCCGGCGATCACCTCGATGTCGGGCCGATCCATGACCGACAGGGCGAGGTTGGAGGGGGTCCCGCCGAACATGTCGGTGAGAATGATGACACCTTTGCCCTGGTCGACCGCCGCCACCGCTTCGAGGATGCTGCAGCGGCACTGTGCGACATCTTCCTCGGCGCCGATGCACACGGTACGCACGGCTTCCTGCGGCCCCACCACATGTTCGAGTGCGGCCACGAATTCCCTGGCGAGACCGCCATGCGTGACCAGGACAAGTCCGATCATCGAGCGCTCCGGGGCTGCTCCTTCGCTCATGGCGCCGGCAGCTCGCGGTGCAGGATGTTGACCCGCCAGCCGTCGCCCTGAAGACACCGGGCGATCCGTTCGGCGACGAACACCGACCGGTGTCGGCCACCGGTACAGCCCAGCGCTATGGTGAGGTAGCTCTTACCTTCGCGCCGGTACCGTGGCAACAGTTCGCGGAGCAATGAAAGCAGCCCGCGCTCGAAGCTCGGGAAAGCCTCGTCGGCGGCGATGAAGGCGCCGACCACCGTATCGCGGCCGGTCAGCGGACGCAGTTCGGGCTCGTAGTGGGGGTTCGCGAGGAACCGCACATCGAAGACGAGATCGGCCTCGCGCGGCAGACCGTGGCGGTAGGCGAAAGACATCACCGTGATCACGGGCCCCGGCTCGCGCCCGTCGCCGAACCGGCTTTCGAGCAGCCGGCGCAGGGCGGGAAGCGGCAGCCGGCTGGTATCGATCACGAGATCGGCAACCTCCCGGAGCGGCGCCATCAACCCGCGCTCGCGGGCGATGCCGTCGGCGACCGGCCGGTCGTGGGCGAGCGGATGGCGCCGGCGGGTTTCGGTGAAGCGGCGCAACAGGGTCTCGTCGTCGGCATCGAGGAACAGCAGCTCGGGCCGGGTGCCACCCTCCTGCGTCGGGCGCCCGAGTTCCTCGAGCAGGGCGCGGGGGGCGAAGCGGCGGCTGCGGGTATCGATGCCCAGAGCCAGATCCTGCCCGGCATCCTCCTCGCCGCGTAGCAGACGCGGCAACAGCGGCAGCGGCAGATTGTCCACCGCCTCGAAACCCAGGTCTTCGAGCATCCGCAGCGCCGAGGTACGTCCGGCGCCGGCCATACCGGTCACGATCACCCTGCGGGACATCAGGCG
>JALSRW010000162.1 GCA_026984595.1 Alphaproteobacteria bacterium | reverse complement strand
AATCCTCGGTGAGCGGGGCCTCTGCCGGGGCGTAGACCTTGCGGCTGGAAAGACTGAGCATCGGGATCCCGAGATCGGCGCAGCGGCGGGCGGCCGCGGGTTCGAGATCGGCTTCCGGGCGCCAGTCCGGCGAACCCAGACGCGGATCGCGCCCGCACCAGACGAGACAGGAGACTTCCGGGCCGAGGACTTCGGCCAGCGGCGCCTCGTGCGGCACCGCGCGCAGCGCACGGCCCGCCAGCGCCCGGCAAAGATGGCGGCCGATGAAGCCGTTCCTGCCGACCAGCAGGATCATGCCCTCAGCCCACCGGTTCGCGGGTCACGAGACGCAGTTTGCGCCCCTCGACGGCGAGGGCGATGCGGCCGCGTCGGAGGGCCAGTGCGCGTTCGCCGAAGATCTCCCGGCGCCAGCCGGCCAGGGCCGGAATCCCGGCCTCGCGGCCGGCGGCGATGGCCTCGAGATCGGGGGTGGCGGCGATCAGCCGCTGGGCCACGTGATATTCCTCGGCACAGTATTTGAGCAGCACCCGCAGCAGCTCGACGACGGGGCCGAGGCCGCGCGGCTTTTCCGCCGGCGCCGGCAGCCGCGGCAGCTCCGCTTCGGGCAGGGCCATCACCCGCTGGACGATGGCCACCACTTCGGCGGCGCTCTGGCGGTCGAGGCTGATCCGGCTCAGCCGCCGCAGCTCCTCCATGCCGGTGGGGCGGTTGGCGGCCAGCTCCAAAAGCAGATCGTCCCGCAGGATGCGGTTGCGGGGCAGATCGCGGCGCTGCGCGGAACGCTCGCGCCAGGCCGCCAGTTCCTGCACCAGTTTGACGAAGCGCGGTTCTCGCGAGCGCAGCTTGAGGCGCTTCCAGGCCTCCTCCGGGGGCTGCTCGTAAAGCGCCGGATCGAGCAGATTGGCCAGCTCCTCGTCGACCCAGGCGAGCCGCCCGGCGGCCACCAGCCGCTCGTGCAGGCGCTCGTAGATGACGCGCAGATGGGTGACATCGGCCAGTGCGTAGCGGAGCTGGGCCTCGGTCAGCGGCCGCCGCGCCCAGTCGGTGAAGCGCGAGGACTTGTCGAGGCGGGCATGGGCGATGCGGTTCACCAGGCTCTCGTAGGAGGCCTCCTCGCCGAGACCGAGAACCATCGCCGCCACCTGGGTGTCGAACACCGGTTCCGGCAGGCGGCGCCCCAGCAGATGATAGAAGATCTCCAGATCCTGGCGGCAGGCATGGAAGACCTTGCCTACCGCGGCATCGGTCAGCAGGGCGGCGAGCGGGGCCAGATCCATGCCCGCGGCCAGGGGATCGACGGCCACCGCCTCCTCGCGGGTGGCGATCTGCACCAGGCACAGTTTCGGCCAGTAGGTGCGATCGCGCATGAATTCGGTGTCGATGGTCACATAGCGCTCGAGGCGGGCACGGCGGACGAAGGCGTCGAGATCGGTCGTGGTGGTGATGAGGCTCATGGTTCCCGGACGGAAATTCGCGGACAGGGAGGCGGCGCTGGGCTCGGCGGCCGGAGGCGCGCCTTGACAGGCCGGCGCTGCTTATGACCTTTAGCGGCGTCCGAGCGGACGGTCCTCTGCCGTCCGCCCTTATTCATCAGTGACGAGTTCCAGCATGCACCCCTACCGAACGCATCGCTGCGGCGAGCTCCGAAAGAGCGATGTCGGCACGACCGCCCGCCTTTCCGGCTGGGTACACCGAAAGCGCGATCACGGCCAGCTTCTCTTCATCGATCTGCGCGACCATACGGGCATCACCCAGATCGTCTTCCAGCCGGATCGCGCATTCTTCGAGGAGGCCGAGCGATGCCGTCTCGAAAGCGTGATCACCGTCACCGGCCGGGTGGTGGCACGTGCGCCCGAGACCGTCAATCCGGCCCTGCCCACCGGCGAGGTGGAGCTGGTGGCCGAGAGCTTCCATCTCGAGGCGGCCTCCGAGAGCCTGCCGCTGCAGGTCAACGCCGATCGCGACTATCCCGAGGACATCCGGCTGCGCTTCCGTTTCCTGGACCTGCGCCGGGAGAAGATGCAGCGGCAGATCCGGCTGCGCGCGGCGGTCATCCAGAGCATCCGCCGGCGGATGATGGAGCAGGGCTTCACCGAGTTCCAGACCCCCATCCTGACCGCCAGCTCGCCCGAGGGGGCGCGCGACTTCCTGGTGCCCTCGCGCCTCCATCCCGGCAAGTTCTACGCCCTGCCGCAGGCGCCGCAACAGTACAAACAGATGCTGATGATCGCGGGTTTCGACCGCTATTTCCAGATCGCACCCTGCTTCCGCGACGAGGATGCGCGGGCCGATCGCAGCCCCGGGGAGTTCTACCAGCTCGATCTGGAGATGGCCTTCGCCACCCAAGAGGACGTGTTCGCCGCCGTCGAACCGGTGATGCACGGCGTCTTCGCCGAGTTCCGCGACTGGGCGGTGACCGAGCCGCCCTTTCCCCGCATCGCCTGGCGGGACGCCATGCTGCGCTACGGCACCGACAAGCCGGATCTGCGCATTCCCATCCACATCGCCGATGTCACCCATGTCTTCCGCGGCTCCGATTTCCGGGTCTTCGCCGGGGCCATCGACAAGGGTGCGGTGGTGCGCGCCATTCCCGCACCGGGAGCGGCCTCGCAGCCGCGCAGCTTCTTCGATCGGATGATCGACTTCGCCCAGGAACAGGGGGCCAAGGGGCTCGGCTACATCGTCTTCGCCGAGGGCGAGGCCAAGGGGCCGGTGGCCAAGTTCCTGGATCCCCTGCGGCTGGAACAGCTCCGCCAGGCGGCCGATCTCGACGAGGGCGATGCCGTCTTCTTCGCCTGTGCGAAGGAATCCGAGGCGGCGCGGCTGGCCGGCATCGTGCGGCTGCGCCTCGGGGAGCTGCTCGATCTGGTGGCGAAAAACAGCTACCGCTTTTGCTGGATCGTCGATTTTCCCATGTACGAATGGGACGAACAGGAAAAGCGGGTGGTCTTCTCCCACAACCCCTTTTCGATGCCGCAGGGCGGTCTCGAGGCGCTGGAGAGCCGCGATCCGCTGGAGATCCTGGCCTACCAGTACGATATCGTCTGCAACGGCGTGGAACTGTCCTCCGGCGCCATCCGCAACCACAAGCCGGAGATCATGCTCAAGGCCTTCGAGATCGCCGGCTACGACCGCGAGGAGCTGGAGGCGCGTTTCGGCGGCATGTTCCGGGCGCTGCACTACGGTGCCCCGCCGCACGGCGGGCTGGCCCCGGGCCTCGATCGCATCGTCATGCTGCTCGCGGATGTTCCCAACATCCGCGAGGTCACGGCCTTTCCGCTCAATCAGCAGGCCCAGGAGCTGCTGCTGGGCGCACCCTCACCGGTCGGCGAACGCCAGCTCCGAGAGCTGCACATCCGCCTCGCCCCGGAAGCGGTGAAGGCACTGGCCGGCGAGCAGGAGCGGAAGGAGCAGACGAAGCCGGCGGAAGAAAAGGCCCCGGCACCGGCATCCGGCGGCGGCTGAGCGGGCACCGGCGCGCCGCGCTCCGGGCGGCCGGGCAGGAGCCCCGGCTCAGTCGGGAGGTCGCCGCCTTCAACTCGCCTGACGCTGTTCCTCGGCCAGCAGCGCCCGCAGATCGTCGGCCGCCCGCTCCAGCAGGAACAGGATGCGGGCATCGCCGTAATCGTAGAACAGATCGCTGGGATCGGTGGCGGTCTGCTCGCGGAAGCGGGAGATCGCCAGTTCCAGCACCGCCTGGATGGCGTCGAGGG
>JALSRW010000161.1 GCA_026984595.1 Alphaproteobacteria bacterium | reverse complement strand
GCTCCCGCATGAGCCGTTCGAGTTCCTGGTCATCGGCCCCCTCGAGAAGCGCGCGCTGGAGCCGGTCCTGGAGCTCGCGCATCTGGCGTTCGGCGATGGACAGCGCCCCTTCCTCGATGAAGAGGGCGATCTCCCACAGCAGATCGACCACCGAGCGGCGGCCCTCGCTGTTGCGCTGGCGTTCGAGCCGGGCGGCGGCGACGTCCAGGGAAAGCGGCACCGAGAAGCCGAGCGCGAGAGCTTCCCGGGTTGCCGCCAGATCACGCAGCCGCCTCGCCACCAGCGCCCAGCGGGCGGGCCGTTCCACCAGCCGCTTGCGCTGGGTGACTACCGCCTTGGCCAGGGGATGGTTGAAGTTCCGCTCCGGCAGGGTGATCTCCAGCGGACCCGTGACCGTCTTCTGACCCGCCGCATCCACCGCCTCGAGACGGAGGATGACGGGCAGGCCGGCCCGCGGATGGGGGGTGAGGTCGAGAAAGCTGCGGCTGGCCAGTTCCGCCGGCTGCTTGGCGGGCCGGACCAGCACATGGCGTTCGACGGCGCCGCCCGCTTCCTCGCTGCGCTCCGGCGGCTCGACGATGAGCGCGATCTCCTGCAGCCCGTAATCGTCACGCGCCTCGAAGCGCAGATCGAGGGCGGCGCGCAGGGTGGTGCGGGGCGCATCGACGAAACGGATACTCGGCGCCCGGTCGGGGATCGCCTGCAGCGAGAAGCGGGCGAGGGAGGCGCCATCGGCGAGCCGCACCTCGAGCCCGGCATCGGCCGCTACCTCGAAGCGCGCCTCGGCGCTGCCGCCGCCGAGCATGGTGAAGGGCAGCTCCGCACCCTCGGCGATCCGCAATGATGGCGGCGCCGGA
This sequence comes from Alphaproteobacteria bacterium, assembly GCA_026984595.1. Taxonomy (GTDB): domain Bacteria; phylum Pseudomonadota; class Alphaproteobacteria; order Geminicoccales; family Geminicoccaceae; genus JALSRW01. Next base: position 1,186 of record JALSRW010000161.1, on the reverse strand, counting down.
TCCTCGCCGAGACCGTGGACCTGGAGCTGCATGACGCTGCCGGCCGGTACCGCCACCGGCTCGGCCCAGGCCGCCGGGTCGAGGCGGAACGGCGCACGCCGGGTATAGGCGGGAGGCGTGAACCACACCTCGAGTCGGGGCTCGCCGATACTGTCGGTGAGCCGCGCCTGCGGCAGCAGCGCCCGGCCCAGCCGCTCGCCGATGCTGCCGCGGGCCTCGATCAGGGCCACCACCAGCAGCAACAGCAGTGCCGCCCGCAATGCCCAGGGATCGCGCCGGGGCAGGGGCGAGCGCGGCAGTCGCGGACGCAATCCCGCGAGCAGGGCCAGGAGCCGCGCCCGATGCGCCTGCCACAGGCGGCGCGCCCAGGGATCGTCCGCACCGACGGCGAGATCGTCGAGGGCCGCCCGCAGCGGCTGGTGCGCAGCCCCGCTGTCGCGCTCGAGGCGAGCCATCGCCGCCTCGCGGGAAGGCAGCCGCCAGACGCCGCGGCTGCGATACAGGGTGAACAGCAGGGCGCTCGCGAACAGGCCGAGGCCGGTGAAATGCAGCCAGCGCGGCAGCACCGCCCACAGATCGAACAGGCTGACCACCAGGAACAGCCCGACCACCGCCACGCCCGGCCACAGCCCCAGCCACAGCCGCTCCCAGAACAGGGCGAGGCGGGCCGCATGCAGCTTGGCGCGCAGCCGCGGATCGCCGATCATCTCCTCAGTCGCCGGCATGGCTGTGGCTCCCGGTTACCCGGTCGCGCACCTCCGGCCCTTCCAGCCAGGAAGGCACGACCTCGTCGGCGAACTGGGCGGAAGGTTCCACCCGCGGCTTGATCACCGCCCATCGCCCGCCATCCACCAGCACTTCGGCCGGTCGAGGCCTCGAATTATAGTTCGAAACCATGGTCGCGCCATAGGCGCCGGCGGCGGCGACGGCGACGAGGTCGCCCCGCGACAAGGGCGGCAGGCGGCGCGCGCGCCCCAGAATGTCGCTGCTCTCGCAGATCGGGCCGACCACGTCCATCACCAGCAGCGGCGTTTCCGCGGACGGCTCGCGTACCGGCAGGATCTCGTGCCAGGCGTCGTAGAGGGCCGGGCGCAGCAGGGTCTGCATGCCGGCATCGACCACCAGGAAGCGCCCCTCCCCGGTCTCCTTGCGATAGATCACCCGGCTGGCGAGCATCCCCGCATCG
>JALSRW010000160.1 GCA_026984595.1 Alphaproteobacteria bacterium | reverse complement strand
CCAGTGCCCGGCCCGGCTCGAAGACCAGCCGGCAGTCCTCTCCGGCCAGGAGTTCGCGCACCAGCGCCGCGATCGCACGCGGCTCCAGCGGGGTCTCGTCACGGTAGCGGATGCCGAAGCCGCCGCCGAAATCGATGCGGCTGACGGGAACGCCCTGCGCCCGCAGCTCGCGCCAGAGGCCGACGCCCCGCCGGTAGGCGCGGGTGAAAGGGGCGAGGCTCGTGATCTGCGAACCGATGTGCAGATGGACGCCGACCGGCGTGATGCCGGGAAGCGCCATCGCCCGCGCATAGGCCTCCATCGCCTCGCCGATCGGCACTCCGAACTTGTCGCCACGGCGGCCGGTGCGGATCTTCTCGTGGCTGCCGGCGGCGACATCGGGATTGACCCGGATGCCGATCGGCGCCGTCAGCCCGGCCTCGGTGGCGACCGCGCTCAGACGCTCGAGCTCCTCCAGCGATTCCACGTTGAACTGGAGGATGCCGTAGCGCAGGCCGAGGCGCATCTCCTCGTCGGTCTTGGCGATCCCGGCGAAGACGATGCGCGAGGGCGGGACGCCGGCGGCCAGGGCGCGCTCGATTTCGCCGCCGGAGACCGTGTCGGCGCCGGCACCTTCCTCCGCCAGCAGCCGGATGACGGCGAGGTTGGGATTGGCCTTGACAGCGTAGCAGAAGAGCGCGGGGAGTCCGGCGAAGGCCTCGCGATAGACGCGAAAGCGGTCACGCACGGCACCGGCGCTGTAGATATAGACCGGGGTGCCGGTCGCGGCGGCGATCTCGGCCACCGCCACATCCTCGGCGAACAGCTCTCCTCCCCGGTACGAAAACCCGTTCACTGCGTGCCTTTCTTCGCGGCGTCCTCGCGCTTCCGTTCCGGCGCGACCTGTGCCTTTTCGTCTTCGGGAAGGCGCAGGGGGCCGCGCCGGCCACAGCCGGCGAGCAGCAGCAATGCCGCCGGCAGAGCCGTAAGACGCAGCCGCGCAGGCAGGCTTCGCGAATTGCTCTTTCGTCGTTCCATGCAAAGAGGCTAGCACAGGGGCAGCGGGAGGAAAACGCGGCCCGAGGGGGGACGAGGGATGGCGCAGGATCTGCCCGAGCGCGCGGATGTGGTGATCATCGGCGGCGGCGTTATCGGCTGCGCCATCGCATATCATCTGGTGCGGGTCGGCATCACCGACGTTCTGCTCCTGGAGCGCAAGCAGCTCACCTGCGGTACGACATGGCACGCCGCCGGTCTGGTCGGCCAGCTCCGCGCCACCCGCAACATGACCGAGCTCGCCAAATACACCTCCGAGCTGTTCGCCGGTCTGGAGGCCGAGACCGGCCAGGCCACCGGCTTTCGCCAGAACGGCTCGATCGCGGTGGCGCTCGACGGGGAGCGTTTCGAGGAACTGCGGCGAGGTGCCTCGATGGCTCGCAACTTCGGCCTCGAGGTGGAGGTGATCGGCCCGGCCGAGATCGGGGAACGCTATCCGCTGCTGAATCTCGACGGGGTGGTGGGCGGCGTCTTCCTGCCCAGGGACGGCCAGACCAATCCCATCGACACCACGCTGGCGCTGGCCAAGGGGGCGCGAATGCGCGGCGCGCGTATCCTCGAGGGGGTGCCGGTGGAGCGCATCCTGGTGGAAGGGGGAAGGGCGGTCGGCGTGCGGACGGCCTGCGGGGAAGTGCGCGCGGCGACCGTGGTGCTGGCCGCCGGCATGTGGTCCTGGTGGCTGGCCCGTGACATCGGCGTGCATCTGCCGCTCCACGCCGCCGAGCATTTCTACATCGTCACCGAGACCATCGACGAGCTGCCGCGGGATCTGCCGGTGCTGCGGGTACCCGACGAACGCGCCTACTACAAGGAGGATGCGGGCAAGATCCTGCTGGGCGGCTTCGAGCCGGTGGCCAAGCCCTGGGGCATGGAGGGCATCGATCCCGAGCACGCCTTCGTGACCCTGCCCGAGGATGTCGAGCATTTCTCGCCGATCCTGGAAATGGCGATCGGCCGTATGCCGGTCCTCGAGACCGCCGGCATTCACACCTTCTTCAACGGTCCCGAAAGCTTCACCCCCGACGATCGCTATCTCCTGGGCGAGGTGGCCGAGGTCCGCGATCTGTTCGTGGCCTGCGGCATGAATTCGATCGGCATCCAGTCCTCGGCCGGGGTCGGCAAGGTGCTGGCGGAATGGATCCGCGACCGCCGCGCGCCGGTCGATCTGGTGGATGTCGATGTGCTGCGCATGCAGCCCTTCCAGGCCAGCCGGCGCTATCTGTTCGATCGTACCCGCGAGACCCTGGGCCTGCTCTATGCCATGCACTGGCCCCATCGCCAGTACGAGACCGCCCGCGGCGCCCGCCGCGCACCTTTTCACGAGCGGCTCCTCGCTTGCGGGGCGGTGATGGGGGAAATGGCCGGCTGGGAGCGTCCCGACTGGTTCGCGCTGCCGGGCATGGAGCCGGTCTACCGCTACACCTGGGGAAAGCCGAACTGGTTCCCGGCCTGCGCCGCCGAATGCGAGACGGTGCGCGACCGGGTGGCGCTGTTCGACCAGACCAGCTTCGCCAAGTTCCTGGTGCAGGGAGCCGACGCCTGCCGGGTCCTGAACCGGATCTGCGCCAACGATGTGGAGGTACCGCCGGGGCGCATCGTCTACACTCCCTGGCTCAACGAGGCCGGCGGCATCGAGGCCGATCTCACCGTCACCCGCCTCGAAGAAGACCGCTATCTGGTGGTCACTTCGGCTGCCTCCCAGACCCGCGATCGGGTCTGGCTGGAGCGCCATATTCCCGGGGACGCACGGGTCACGGTCACCGACATCACCTCCGGTCTGCCCATGCTCGGCCTGATGGGGCCGAACGCACGCGCGCTCCTGCAGGAGCTCACCGGCGAAGATCTCTCGAACGTCCGCTTCCCCTTCGCCACCTCGCGCATGCTGGAGATCGGCTACGCCGAGGTGCGGGCGAGCCGCATCACATATGTCGGCGAGCTCGGCTACGAGCTCTACATCCCGGCCGAATTCGCCCTTCATGTCTTCGAGCGGATCCTGGAAGCGGGAGAGCGCTTCGGCCTCGGCTTCGCCGGCATGCACGCCATGAATTCCTGCCGCACCGAGAAGGGCTATCGCCACTGGGGGCACGATATCGGCCCCGAGGACACGCCGCTCGAAGCCGGGCTCGGCTTCACCCTGGCCTGGGACAAGCCGGGCGGCTTCATCGGCCGCGAGGCGCTCGCGGCGAGGCGTGCCGAGCACCCGCCGAAAAAGCGCCTGGTGCAGATCCGGCTCGCGGATCCCGAGCGTTTCCTCTTTCACGAGGAGCCGATCCTCGAAGGCGGGCGGATCGTCGGCTCGGTGACCTCGGGCGCCTTCGGCTTTCGCGTCGGGGCGAGCCTCGGCATGGGGTACGTCCATCACCCCGAGGGGGTTGCCGCCGACTGGCTGGAAACCGGGAACTTCACGGTCGAGATCGCCGGCGAGCCGGTGCCCGCCACCCTTCAGCTCCGCCCCTTCTACGACCCGCGGAATGCACGGGTGAGAGCGTAAGACCGTGGCAGTGGCGGGCGCGGCGCGACGCCGCCTCCGGGCGCGGCCGGCAACCCGCCGGGGTTACCGTCGACCGCGTGCCATGACCCGTTCGGTGTGAATGGAGACGGCGCGCTCGTCCCGGTCGGCCTGGGTATAAACCGCCACCACCGTGAGTGGCGCCTTGCTGCGCAGGGTGACGTAGCCCTTGAGGAAGCGCTCGCTGTCGCTCATCCCCATCAGGCTGGGGCAGTCGATCTCGAAGGCCCGGTCGGGACGCAGCGGTGCGGTCTTGGGTGCGCTCAGCGGACCCATGGTGAAGCCCGGCAGAGCCACCGCCACCCGAGCCTCGACCTCGATCGTCCTCCGGTTGGGATTGAGCAGGTTGACCGCCGTCCAGTAGAGACCCGGGGCGGCGATCTTGCCCTCCGCCTGGCCGCAGATGACCTTGACATCGTATGTGAACACCCTCTGGGCGCGGGCCGCCTGGGCGGCGAGCAGCACCGTCACGGATGCCACCGCGGCGATGGCCGTCCTGGAGATCATGGCGTTTCCTCCGTTTCCGCTCGGTCCGGGGGCGAGGAGCCCAGCATAGCGGTTCCCGCCCCTCCGGCAGTGCAGAAACGCACGAAGCGGAACATTGCGCCCCGGATGTGCGTTCCGGGTGCGGGCGCGACTACTGCCGACGGCGCCAGTTCTCGATCCACAGCGTGGTCGGCGCCTGGTGCCCCGTAGGGGTCACCCCTTCCAGCCATTTCGGCCAGATATGCGGATTGGCACGGAAATAGAGCGGCAGCACCGGCAGGTCGGTGGCGTAGAGACGCTGCAGCTCGGACCACAGCTCGCGCCGCCGCTCGCGATCGAGCTCCACCTCGATGGCGTCGATCAGCGCGTCCATCTCGGGATTGCGGTAGCCGGTATAGTTCTGGCCGGACCAGCCGTTCTCGGCACTCGGGATCTCCTCGGAATGGAGCGTCGAGCGGGGCGGATTCTCGGGCGAACTGATCCAGGCGAACATGGCCATGGCGGTGAACTTGCGCTTGGCCACCGTCTCGCCGAAGAAGACCCGGGCCGGCTCGTTGCGGATGGTGATCTCGACCCCGGCCTTGCGCCACATGCCTTGCAGCACCTGCTCGACCAGCTCGCGGGTGCGGTTGCCGGCGGTGGTCATCAGCTCGAGGCTCAGCCGCCGTCCCTGCGCATCCACCAGGATGCCGTCGGCGTCCCGGCGGAACCCGGCCGCGGCGAACAGTTCCGCCGCCCGCTCCGGATCGTAGCGGTAGCGCGGAACATCGGGGTCGTGGACCCAGTCCAGGGGGTGCACGTTGGTATCGGCGACCGGCTGCCTGCCGGCGAAGAGCTGCTCGACCAGGGTCTGCCGGTCGATGGCGTAGAGCAGCGCCTGGCGGACGCGGCGATCGGCCAGGAGCGGATTGTCGAGCATCAGATCGATATGCTCGTAGACGAGGCCGGGCTGGTAGCGGACGGTGAAGCGATCGCCGTTGCGGCGCTCGAAGGCCAGCGCCTGATCGAGGCTCATGCCCAGCCCGCCGTCGATCATGTCGATCTCGCCGGACAGCAGATTGGCTTCCAGTGCGGCGGTATTCTCGATGGCCCGCACGACGATGCGGTCGAACCAGGGCTCGCGGCCGTACCAGGTAGGGTTGCGCTCGAGCACGATATGGCTGCCGGAGACCAGTTCGGTGATCCGGTAGGGGCCGAAATAGAGCCCCGGATTCGTGGGATCGGTGTCGTAGAGGGTGCGGTTGCGGTAGGTCGCCGGATCGGCCTCGAAGACCGGGCGCTCGAGATGGGCGGGGAGAAGGCGGAAATCGTTCAGGGTATTGTACTGGAAGGTCAGCTTCTCGTCGAAGACGGTGAAGGTCTTCTCGTCGATCACCTCGATCTTGTAGATGCGCCGGTACATCTCCGCATTGGCGACCCCGCTCTGCGGATGGCGTCCCACTTCCCAGGTGAACAGCACGTCCTCGGTACTCACCGGCGTGCCGTCGCCCCAAGTGGCCTCGGGCCGGATGGTGTAGGTCAGGGCCACACCGCGCCCGCCCTCGGGATTGCGCACCTCCTTCGCCAGCCCGTTCTCGAAGGTCGGCAACTCGGTGCAGAGGAAGCAGCGTGGCTGCCATTCGGTGTCGTATTCGGTGAGCGGGCGGCGGGTCATCGCCAGCACGTAGCTCTTGGCGGCCATCGAATCGATGTTGGGATGGAGGGTCGCCGGATATTGGGTGATGCCGATGGTGAGGGTCCGGGGATCGGCCGCCGCTTCGGCCCGGTACCCGCCCGGAAGCAGCAGGAAAACCAGGATCAACCACTGCACCATATCACACCCCCTGCCCGGCAGCTCGCGGTACCGGGCCAGCATAGCCGCGCGTCTTCCCGCCCGCCAGTCGCGCCGACCGGCCACGCAACGGTCATGACAAACGGACATGCCTGGCGTAAGGCGATGGGCGACGGCAGCCCTGCACGAACGGACCCGACATGCCCTTTCTGAAGAGCACCAAGATCGTGGCGACCCTCGGCCCGGCCAGCTCGCGGGAGGAAGTGATCACGGCCATGGCCGGTGACGGGGCCGACGTCTTCCGTCTCAACTTCAGCCATGGTGGTCACCAGGAGCAGCGGGAGCGCTATCGGGCGGTGCGGGCGGTGGAGGCCGAGCTCGGCCGGCCGCTCGGCGTGCTGATGGACCTGCAGGGGCCGAAGCTCAGGATCGGCAGCTTCCGCGAGGGGCGGGTGCGGCTGGAGCCGGGACAGACCTTCCGCCTCGATCTCGATCCTGCTCCCGGCGACGTTCGCCGCGTCTCTTTGCCCCATCCCGAAATCTTCGCCGCCGTCGGCCCCGGCCACGAGCTGCTGCTGGACGATGGCCGGGTGCGTCTGCGGATCCAGGAGAGCGGCGAGGATTTCGCGCTGACCGTGGTCGAGGTCGGCGGTGTGCTGTCCAACAACAAGGGGGTCAACGTGCCGGGGGTCGCCCTGCCGATCCCGGCGCTGACCGAGAAGGACACCCGCGATCTGGCGCTGGCGCTGGATCTCGGCACGGACTGGGTAGCCCTCTCCTTCGTGCAGCGGCCCGAGGATGTGGCCGAAGCCCGCAAGCTGATCTCGGGGCGGGCGGCGGTGATGGCCAAGATCGAGAAACCGGCGGCGATCGAACATCTCGACGAGATCGTCGATCTCGCCGACGGGATCATGATCGCCCGCGGCGATCTCGGCGTGGAGATGCCGCCCGAGGACGTGCCCGGGCTCCAAAAGCGCATCATCCGCTGCTGTCGCGCCGCCGGCAAGCCGGTGGTCGTGGCCACCCAGATGCTGGAGAGCATGGTCGAATCGCCGGCCCCCACCCGGGCCGAGGCCTCGGATGTGGCGACCGCCGTCTACGACGGGGCGGATGCGGTGATGCTCTCGGCGGAAAGTGCCGTGGGCGCCTATCCGGTGGAGGCGGTCCGCATGATGGCCCGGATCATCCGCCGGGTGGAGAGCGACGAGCTCTACCGCTCCTATCTCGAGGCCTACCGGGCCGAGGTCGAGGCCACCGCCGCCGATGCCATCACCCTGGCCGCCTGGCAGGTGGCGGAAACCATGAACGCCGCGGCCATCGTCACCTACACGACATCCGGCGCCACTGCGCTCCGGGCCTCGCGCGAGCGCCCGACGCGGCCGATCCTGGGGCTGATGACCCGGCGCACCACCGCCCGCAAGCTGACCCTCGCCTGGGGGGTGCATCCGGTGGTGGCGGGCGATGCGGTGGATATCGACGACATGGTGGAGAAAGCCCGCAAATGTGCCCGGGAGGTGGGCATGGCGCCGCCCGGATCGGCCATCGTCATCACCGCCGGCATGCCCTTCGGTACGCCCGGCGCCACCAACCTGCTGCGGCTCGCCTGGGTCACCTGAGCGGCGGACGCACGCCTCCATTCAGACGTCGAGCAGATCGCGGGCGAAGGCCGCGTTCTCCTGAATGAAGGCGAGGCGCAGCTCGGGCCGGCGGCCCATCAGATGTTCCACCAGCTCGGCGGTGGAGCGACCTTCCAGATCCTCGATCTCGATCCGCAGGAGCTGCCGGCCGGCCGGGCTCATGGTGGTTTCCCTGAGCTGGCGCGGGTTCATCTCGCCGAGCCCCTTGAAGCGGCTGACATCGACCTGCTTGCGGCCCTCGAACAGGGTGGCCAGCAGCTTTTCGCGTTCGGCCTCGTCCCGCGCATAGGCGATCTTGCCGCCGGCGGAGAGACGATAGAGCGGCGGCTGGGCGAGATAGAGGTGGCCGTGTTCGATCAGCGGCCGCATCTCGCGGAAGAAGAAGGTCATCAGCAGTGCCGCGATATGGGCGCCGTCGACATCGGCGTCGGTCATGATGATGATCTTCTCGTAGCGCAGATCGGCGAGGCGGAACTGGCGCCCGCTGCCGCAACCGAGGGCGGTGACGAGATCCTGCAGTTCGCGGTTGCCGCGCAGCTTCTCGGCACTGGCGCTGACCACGTTGAGGATCTTGCCGCGCAGCGGCAGCACCGCCTGGGTCTCGCGCTCGCGCGCCTGCTTGGCCGAGCCGCCGGCGGAATCGCCCTCGACGATGAAGAGCTCGGTGCCGCGGCGGTCGGCTCGGCTGCAATCGGCGAGCTTGCCCGGCAGCCGCAGTCGCCGGGTGGCGGCCTTGCGGGCGACATCGCGCTTCTGGCGGCGGGCCAGCCGCTCCTCGGCCCGGGCGAGGGCATGCTCCAGCAGTTCCTGGCCGGCCGCCGGATGTTCGCCGAGCCAGAGCTCGAAACGGTCGCGGATGGCCGCCTCCACCAGCCGCGCCACTTCGGGGGAGACCAGCCGCTCCTTCGTCTGGCCCTGAAACTGGGGCTGACGGACGAACACCGAGAGCAGCACGCAGGCCCCGCCCAGCAGATCGTCGGCGGTGAGGCTTTGGGCCTTGCGGTTGCCGAGCCGCTCGCCATGCGCCCGCAGGCCCTTGACCAGGGCGGCGCGCAGGCCGGTCTCGTGGGTGCCGCCCAGAGGCGTGGGCACGGTGTTGCAGTAATAGCCGGCGTAGGATTCCTCGTCGCGCGGCCAGGCCACCGCCCATTCCACCCGGCCCGCTTCCTCGGCCGCCAGGGTGCCGCCATTGCCGCCACTGCCGTTCAGGGGGGCTTCGCCCGCGAAGGGCAGGTCGGTGACGGTCGGCCGCTCGGCCAGCATGCCGCGCAGAAAGTCGCAGAGGCCCTCGGGAAAATGCAGCCTCGCCTCCGCCGGCGGTGCCTCCTTACCGGTGAGCAGCTCGCCGGCGCAGCTCCAGCGGATTTCCACCCCCCGGAACAGATAGGCCTTGCTGCGCGCCATCCGATAGAGGAGTTCCGGGCGGAAGCGGGCCTCGCTGCCGAAGATCTCGGGATCGGGGACGAAGCTCACGCTGGTGCCGCGGCGGTTGGAGACGGTGCCGATCTCCTCGAGTGCGCTTGTCGGCGCTCCCCGGCAGAAGCGCTGGCGATAGAGTCGCCGGCCGCGGGCCACCTCGACCACCAGCTCGCAGGAAAGGGCATTGACCACCGAGACTCCGACCCCGTGCAGGCCGCCCGCGGTGCGATAGGCCTTCGAGCCGAACTTGCCGCCCGAATGGAGGGTGGTCATGATCACCTCGAGGGCGCTGCGGTCCGGATATTTGGGATGCGGCTCGATGGGAATGCCGCGGCCGTTGTCGCGCACCGTCACCCGGTTGCCGGCGGCGAGCTCGATCTCGATGCGGCCGGCATGACCGGCCACCGCCTCGTCCATGGCATTGTCGAGGAGCTCGGCCACCAGATGATGCATGGCCCGCTCGTCGGTGCCGCCGATGAACATGCCGGGACGGCGGCGGACCGGCTCGAGGCCCTCCAGGATTTCGATGTCTTCGGCCGTGTAGCTGTCCTCGGCCGTGGTGGACGCAAGCGAAAGCAGGTCGGTCATGGATTCCATTCGTTCTCGAGGTACGGCCCGATGCCTTGACCCGAAGGTGTAGCAACGGCATGGGTCTTCTACCCCTGCTGGCAGGGAACTGGCAAATCCGGTGGACCGGGACGATGCGCGGCAAACCCACCCAGGAACCGGCGGTGCGCACGCTGGCGATGCCCGCCGACACCAACCCCTCGGGCGACATCTTCGGCGGTTGGCTGCTGGCGCAGATGGACATCGCCGCCGGCACGGTGGCCTATCAGCGGGCCCGCGGCCGGGTGGCGACGGTGGCGGTCGATGCCATGAGCTTCCACAAGCCGGTCTATGTGGGGGATGTGGTCAGCACCTATGCCGAAGTGGTGCGCATCGGCCGCAGCTCCATCACGCTCCAGGTCGAAGTCTGGGTATCGCGGGGCCGTACCGGTGACGAGATCAAGGTGACCGAAGGCCGCTTCACCTGCGTCGCTCTCGACGAACGGGGGCGGCCGCGTCCGGTGCCTCCCGAATGAGCGCGGCATCTCATCCCTGACGTGCCGCACAGGCGACACAGACCGGTGTCGCCGGGTCGAGCTCCAGACGCCGGGCGCCGATCGGCGCACCGCAGACCGCACACCAACCGTAATCGCCGCTTTCGATCCGTGCGAGAGCGCTCTCGATGCGCGCGATCTCGCGCTGCCGGCGGCGCTCGCCCTCTCTGGCCACCGCCTGACGCTGCATTGCATCGGCCCGCGACAGACGTCCCTGGCGGCCGGGATCGAGCTCGACGACGCCGGTGCTCTCGCGGGCGCCTTCGAGCAGGGCTCGAAGTTCGGCCAGGCGCACTTCGAGGCGCCGGCGGCAGAGGGCGAGATCGGGCCCGGGTTTCATGGCGCCTCGCGGCCGATGCGGTCGTCGCCGCGGCTTTCGGCCATGGCGCCCGGCGGCGCGCTGTGCGAGAGCCGGCTCACCCCTGCCCGCCATCGCCGTAGCGCACCACCTGGACCTTTTCCAGAGTGACGAGACCACTGCCCATCAGCGGCTCGAGGGCGTCGAGAAAGGCGCCGATCTTCTCCTCGCTGTCGATGATCTCGATGACCACCGGCAGATCCTCCGAGAGGCGCAGGATCTTGGCGGTGTGGAGCCGGCTGGAGCGGCCGAAGCCCATCGGCCCGCGCAGCACGGTGGCCCCGGCCAGATGCATCTCGCGGGCTTTGAGGACGATGCGTTCGTAGAGCGGACGCCCGTCACTGCGGTCGCTCTCGCCGAGGAAGATGCGCAGGAGCAGGGCATCGCGGGGGAGCTGCATGTCAGCCTCCGGGCAGGCGGTTCCAGGAGAGGCCGGCCATGTGGCCGAGCCAGACGCCCAGCAGGCAGGCCGCCACCGAGGCGAGGATGTTGGTCGCCGCCGCCGGCCATTCACCGTCCTGCATGAGCGCCAGCGTCTGCAGGCTGAAGGAGGAGAAGGTGGTGAAGCCGCCGAACAGCCCGACCATGGTGAACTGGCGGATCGCCGGATCGACCAGCAGACGCCCGTCCGGCGCGGTCAGGGTGGCGAACAGGCCGATGCCGAAGGATCCGAGAATGTTGACGGTCAATGTGCCGAAGGGAAAGGTCTCGCCGATCCAGCCGGCCACCAGACCCGAGACCGCGTAGCGGGCCATCCCGCCGAGGGCACTGCCGAGCCCCACCCAAAGATAGATCTCCATCGCTCCTCTTCCGCTGGCGCCCCCTAGCTTGCACGACCGGCGGTCGCGGGCAAGCGCCGGCGGGCGTGCAATGCCGGACGGGCAGTGCGGGAGAGCGAACAACCCGAGGTTATGCTTCAGCCAAGATGGAGAAAGTGGTGAACGAAAAAAAAGCCGCGGCCTGGGCCGCGGCAGTGGTAGGGAGGAAACGCCTCAAGTCGGGTGTCACAGGGGAAATCCCATGAACACGGTACCCTTATGCATCACTTCGGCGAATCGCGCAATAAAAAACTTGCGCGCTGATTGAATTTCCGTGTGCCATTTATCGTAGTATTTTAGAAAGTTTCTCTAAAATTTTATTGGCATGTGAACTGCATTGCCGATGTCCGGGCCGGATCGGCTCGTGCGAACGGCCGGTACGCAGGTGCCGAGCGGCTGCGCGAGGCTTCGCCGGAGCCGGAGGGAGGGGCGGCGGCAGCGGCGGGGCAGCGGCGGGAAGGCCCGGACCGGTCCCGGGTGCGCCGCGGCGGCGACGGGAAGATTCGCTGCGCTGCACGAAAAGCCGGACGGGACGGCTCAGCCGGGTGCGGTGGCGGGGACAAGCGGTGGGAAACGCGGGTGCCGGTTCACGTCCCGATAGAGAAGGTAGCGGAACGGTCCCGGACCCCCGGCATAGCAGGCCTGCGGGCAGAAGGCCCGCAGCCACGGGAAATCGCCCGCCTCGACCTCGACCCAGTCGCGGTTGAGGCGGTAGACCGCTTTGCCTTCGAGCACATAGATCCCGTGTTCCATGACATGGGTCTCGGTGAACGGAATCGCCGCACCGGGCAGCAGGGTGACGATGTTCACCTGCATGTCGTGACGCATGGCGGCGGGATCGACGAAGCGCGTGGTCAGCCAGCGGCCCTCGCTGTCGGGCATGGGTTCGGGCGCGACCTGCCGGTCGCTGGTGAGCAGGGGCTCGGGGATGTCGAGTCCGCCGACCGGTTCGTAGCGCTTGCGGATCCAGTGGAAGCGGAGCGGCGTGTTTGCGGTATTGCGCAGCTTCCATGGGCATCCCGGTGGCAGATAGGCGTATCCTCCGGCGGTCATCCGGTGGGTCGTGCCGGGGAGATCGAGCTGCATCCTCCCTTCGAGGACGAACAGGACGGCCTCCACCTCCCCGTCGGGTTCGGGCCGCTCGCTGCCGCCGCCCGGTGCCACCTCCACGGTGTACTGCGCGAAGGTCTCGGCGAAGCCGGAGAGAGGGCGGGCCAGAATCCAGGCCCGGGTTCGGTACCAATGCGGCAGATGGCTGACGACGATGTCGCGCATGACGCCGCGGGGGATGACCGCATAGGCTTCGGTGAACACGCTGCGCCCGGTGAGCAGCTCCCGCTGCCCGGGATGCCCGCTGTGGGGGGCGTAGTAGCCCTGCTCGGACAAGCGTTCACTCCTCCGGCGCGTGATTTGCGTGCCAATGGCGCGCGATGTCGATCCGGCGGGCGAACCAGACATGTTCGTGGCTCTGCGCATAATCGAGGAATCGCGCCAGCGCCGCCGCCCGACCCGGCCGGCCGACGAGGCGGCAGTGCAGACCGACGGAGAGCATCTTGGGTGCGCCCGCCTTGCCCTCGGCATACAGCACGTCGAAACTGTCCTTGAGGTATTGGTAGAATTGCTCGCCCGAATTGAACCCTTGCGCGGTGGCGAAACGCATGTCGTTGGCATCGAGGGTGTACGGTACGATCAGGAACGGCCCACGGGGCCCCCGAACCCAGTAGGGGAGGTCGTCGGCGTAGGAATCGGCGCCGTAGAGAAACCCTCCCTCCTCCATGACCAGCTCGAGGGTGTGCGCGGAACAGCGGCCGGTGTACCAGCCGAGCGGGCGCGCGCCCGTGACCTCGGTGTGGATGCGGATCGCGGCCTGCATGTGGCGCCTTTCCTCGGACCGGGAGAAATCCCGGTATTCGATCCATTTGAGGCCGTGGCTGGCGATTTCCCAGCCGGCTTCCTTCATGGCGGCGACGGCCTGTGGATTGCGGGCGAGCGCCGTGGCGATGCCGAAAACGGTTGCCGGGATGCCGCGGCTCACGAGGATTTGCCGGATGCGCCAGAAGCCGGCCCGTGCACCGTACTCGTAGATCGACTCCATATTCGGATGGCGCTGCCCCGGCCAGGGTTCGGCGCCGATGATCTCGGACAGGAACGCCTCGGAAGCCGCATCCCCGTGCAGGATGCAATTCTCTCCGCCCTCTTCGTAGTTCACCACGAGCTGCAGGGCGATGCGTGCGCCCCCCGGCCAGCGGGCATCGGGTGGTGTCCCCGCATAGCCGACGAGATCCCGTGGATATGACGGATTTTCGAGGCCGGTGGCGATCTCGGTCACGGAGCCCTCCTTCGGATTACGCGCTTGGGACGCGGTGACTGGTACGCGCCCCTCTTGCTGGTGCGCAACCCGGCTCCGGCCAGCGCCTCGACCATGCGGACGCCGGCGACCACGCCGTCGATCACGGGAATCCCCGCCTCCTGCGCGAGCCACCGGGTGAGATCGGCCATGCCGGCACATCCGAGAACGACGGCCTCGCAGCGATCCTCGGAGATGGCGCGGCGGATCTCCGCGAGGATTCGCGAGCGGGCTTGCGGCTCCTCCTCGAGGGCGAGGACGGGAAGATCGACGGCGCGCACGCCTCGGCAGCGCCGCTCGAACCCGTAACGGACCACGAGATCCTCGATGATGGGCACCGAGCGCTGCAGGGTGGTGACCACGCTGAAGCTGGTGGCGATCATCGCCGCCTCGGCGATGCCGAACACGGGGCCGGTGGCCAGTTCACGGCAGGCGCCGATCGCCGGATCGTCGAAGCAGGCGATCACGAAGCCGTCCACGCCCTCGTCCTCGCCCCGGCGGATCTCTTCGAGCAGTCCCGGAGTGCAGAGCGCCTCGTCGTAATGTCCCTCGATGCTGACCGGTCCCGTGGCCGGGTTGCGGACGACGATTTCCGTACCGACACTCGCCGCGGCGCGGGCGCAGACCCCGATGTTGGCGGTCATCGAGGCGGTCGTGTTCGGATTGACGACGAGAATTCTCATGATTCCCTCACAGCTCGCCGCCCAGGTAGAGGGCACGGATACGGTCGTCGTCACGCAGCTCGGCGGAGGGTCCGTGGAGCGCCACCCGGCCCTGGCTCAGCACATAGGCCCGATGCGAGACGCGCAGGGCCATGCGCGCGTTCTGCTCGACCAGGATCACCGAGATCCGGTTTTCCCGGTCGATGGCGACGATGGAACGGGCGATGTCCTGTACCAGCTTGGGGGCGATGCCCAGCGAGGGTTCGTCGAGCAGCAGGAGCTTCGGATCGGACATCAGCGCCCGGCCGATCACCAGCATCTGCTGCTCGCCACCGCTCAGGGTGCCGGCATCCTGTCGCCAGCGCTCCTCGAGCCGCGGAAAGCGAGCGAGGACATAGTCGAGCTTGGCCGTCACCTCGCCGGCGTCGGTGCGGGTGAAGGCCCCCATCAGCAGATGGTCCTTCACCGACATGAACGGAAAGACGCGCCGTCCCTCCGGCACCATGGCGATGCCGAGCGCACGCAGATGGCCGTGCGGCAGGTTGCGGGCCTTCTCCTCCTTGACATGGCTTGACATGGCCGAGACCGAGGTAGTCGAGATTTCGGCGGCCGAGCGACGGAAGCGCCGGTTGTCCTCGCGGGCGGTACGGGTGTTGAAGAAGAACTCGGCGAGCCCCGCCCGGCTCTGGAGGTGGTGGCCGA
>JALSRW010000159.1 GCA_026984595.1 Alphaproteobacteria bacterium | reverse complement strand
GAAATCCGCGCGGTTCATGTACACCTCGCCGCGAATCTCCAGCACCGGCGGCGGTTCCCCCGTCATCAGATGCTGCGGGATCTCGCGGATCGTGCGGACGTTGGCGGTGACGTCCTCGCCGGTGTAGCCGTCGCCGCGGGTGGCGGCGCTGACGAGCATGCCGTTCTCGTAGCGCAGCGAGCAGGACAGCCCGTCCATCTTGGGCTCCGCCACGTATGTCAGGGGTTCGTCCGGTGCCATTCCGAGAAAGCGCCGGATGCGGGCCGCCCATTCCCGCAATTCGCCCTCGTCCATGGCATTGTCGAGGGTGAACATGGGCACCACGTGGCGGATCTTGCCGAATTCCTCGGCCGGCGGCGCGCCCACCCGCAGGCTCGGGCTGTCGGGCCGCAGGAGGTGGGGAAAGCGCCCCTCGATCGCCCGGTTGCGGGCCTTGAGCGCGTCATATTCGGCGTCCGAGATCTCGGGCCGATTGTGGATGTAGTAGAGCCGGTCGTGACGCTCGATCTCCCAGGCCAGCCAGGCCAGTTCCTCGCGCGCTTCCCGTTCGGTCAGCTCCGCCACCGGCTTGAAGAAACTCGCCGGCGGCTTCAGCCTGCGGAGACTGCGCGGGGGCACGAATTCTTCCCGTCTCGGGGTCATCGCGGCGATCCGCTGGTGGCAGAAAGAAGGCTGTCGGCGGCGGCCCGTGCCGCTTCGGTGATCTCCGCACCGGCCAGCATGCGGGCGATCTCCTCGCGCCGGGCCTGCTCGTCGAGAAGCTGGACGGTGACCCGACTCCGGACCTGTTCGACCGATTTCACCACCCGCAGGTGCTGGTCGGCGAGGGCGGCGATCTGCGGGGCGTGGGTGACCACGATCACCTGACGTTCGCCGGAAAGACGCAGCAGGCGCTCGCCGACCGCCGCCGCCACCGCCCCGCCGATGCCCGCATCCACCTCGTCGAAGATCATGCTCGGCACCGGGTCGAGACCGGCGATGGCGACCTCGAGGGCGAGCATGAAACGGGACAGCTCGCCGCCCGAAGCGATGCGGGCGAGAGGGCCGAAGGGCTGGCCCGGGTTGGTGGCCACCTCGAAGTGCAGGCGTTCGGCCCCGGTGGCGTTCCACTGCTCCTCCTCGAGCGGCTCGAAGGCCACCCGGAAACGTGCCCGCTCCAGTTTCAGGGGCGGCAGCTCGGCGCCCACCGCCGCTTCCAGCCGGGCGGCCGCCTCTCGGCGGGCGGCGGAGAGGCGCTCGGCGAGGGCGGTGAAGTGGCCACGCGCCTCGGCCGCTCGGGCGCGGGCGGCGGCGATTTCCCCGGCGCCGGTCTCGAGATCGGCGAGCCGTTCCCGCAACGCGTCCAGCAGACCGGGTAGATCCTCGACCGCGCAGCGATACTTGCGGGCGGCGTCGCGCAATGCGAACAGCCGCTCCTCGACCACCTCCAGACTGTCGCTGTCGAGCTCGAGATCGCGCGCCGCCTCGGCCAGCGCCGCCTCGGCCTCGCCGGCCTCGATCAGGGCCCGGTCCATGGCCTGCACGGCATGGTCCAGAGATTCCCCGGCCAGATCCCGGGCCCGTGCGAACAGGCGCTGGGCGCTGGCCAGGCGATCCACGGCTTCCGCCGCCACCGCCAGCCCCTCGGTCATCAGGCCCGCCAGCTTCTCGCGATGCATCAGCCGCCGGCGGCGTTCGGCCAGCATCTCCTCCTCGCCGGGCCGGGGCTCCAGCTCGGCGAGTTCGGCGACCCGGTAGCGCAGATCCTCCTCCTCGCGCTGCGCAGCGGCCAGCGCCTGCTCCCGCGCCGCCAGCTCGGCCTGCGCCTGCTGCCAGTTCTCGAAGGCGGCCCGCAGTTCGGCGAGCAGCTCGCCATGTCCGCCAAAGGCGTCGAGCAGCCGCCGGTGGAGGGCGGGATCGAGCAGGCCGCGGGTAGCATGCTGGCCGTGGATGGCGAGCAGCGCTTCACCGAGGCGACGCAGCAGGCCGCCGCTGACCGGCACATCTTCGACCCAGGCACGGCTGCGTCCGTCGGTGCCGACCTGGCGGCGGAGGAAGATCTCCTCGCCGGCGGGAATCCCGTGGCCTTCGAGCTCCGCCCGCACCGGGTGATCGGCGGGCGGGGCGAAGGTGGCGGTGACCATCCCCTGGCGGGCGCCGCCGCGCACCAGACTGCGATCCGAGCGGCCACCGCAGGCGAACCCCAGCGCTCCCAGGATGATCGACTTGCCGGCACCGGTCTCTCCGGTGAGCACCGTGAGGCCCGGTGCGAAGACGAGATCGAGACGGTCGATCAGGAGGATGTCACGGATCGAGAGGCCGGTAAGCATGCGGGTTCGGGCCGTGCTCCCTCAGAACAGTCGCGAGAACCAGGACTCCTTGTCCGCTTCCGGGCGCAGACCGCGGCCGGTGAGCAGGGCGTAGGAGCGCTGGTACCATTTGCTGTCGGGATAGTTGTACCCGAGCACGGCGGCGGCCGCCTTCGCTTCGTCCTCGACGCCCAGGGCCAGGTAGGATTCGACCAGGCGGTGCAGGGCTTCCGCCACATGGGTGGTGGTCTGGTAGTTCTCGACCACGTTGCGAAACCGGTTGATGGCCGCCAGATACTGGCCCCGCCTCTGGTAGAAGCGGCCGATCTCCATTTCCTTGCCGGCCAGATGGTCGCGCACCAGATCGATCTTGAGCTGGGCATCGCGGGCATAGGGACTGTCGGGATAGCGGCGCACCAGTTCGGTGAAGGCCCGAAGCGCTTCTTCGGTCATCCCCTGGTCGCGACCGACATCCGAGATCCGTTCGTAATAGGAGATGCCGATCAGATACTGGGCGTAGGGCACATCCTTGTGCCCCGGATGGAGCTCGATGAAGCGCTCGGCCGCGGCGATCGCCGCGTCGTATTCCTCGGCCTCGTAATAGGCGTAGGCGGCCATGATTTGCGCCCGTACGGCCCACTGCGAATAGGGATGTTGGCGCTCCACTTCCTCGAAGGCCTTGGCCGCCTCCTTGTAGTCCTCCGCCTGCACCAGGTCGTAGGCCTCGTTGTAGAGCTCCTCCACCGGCCGTTCCGCATATTGCGTCCGATCGCCGCTGCTGGCGCAGCCCGCGAGCCCGAGCAGCAGGAGTCCCACCGCCGCGCGCATCCCGAACCGCCGTCTCGCGAAGAACCTAGTCATCACCGTCACGCTCGTCTCGACCCTTTCCTGTCGGCCCGACCGGGCCGTCCGACCCGAATCCCACGCTCGTCCACAATTGTAGAACGCCCGGCGGCGGTTTACACTCGCCGCGGCCCGCCGGTCGAACCTAGAGCAACGCGGCGCGGGTGCCCACCCGCCCGTTCGGAAAGGACGACGTGAGCACGCGCACACCCAGCCTCGAGCAGTATATAGGGGATCGCATCCGCCGTCGCCGCACCCAGCTCGGACTGACGCAGGAGCAGCTCGCGCGGACCATCGGCGTGTCCTACCAGCAGATCCAGAAATACGAGAGCGGCGCCAACCGGATTCCCGCCGGAAGTCTGCATCTGATCGCCCGTCGTCTCGATGTTTCGCTGGATTATTTCCTGGCCGGCTTCGAGGAATACGAGAAACGCGAAGGTACGCCTCCCGGCCATGGCGCCCGCGACCGCAGTCTGATCGAGCTGGCGCGCAGCTTCAGCGAGCTCGACGACAGCGCCGTCAAGGCCGCCCTCGCCGCGCTCGTCAAAGCCGTGGCCGAACGCCAGGCTCCGCGGGCAATGGCCGGGGGCCGCCGCG
>JALSRW010000158.1 GCA_026984595.1 Alphaproteobacteria bacterium | reverse complement strand
CACTGCAGGGAGCGTCGAGCAGGATGCGGGGAAAGCGCTCCTCCAGCTCGAGGCTGCGCGCGTCCCCCACCAGCACCCGCGCTTCCAGCCCGAGGCGGGCGAGATTGGCGCGCAGACGTTCCGCCCGTCGCGGCGCCAGCTCGACCGCGGTGACCCGGCCGCCGGCGAGACAGAGCTGGGCGGTCTTGCCACCGGGCGCGGCACAGAGATCGAGCACCGGCCGTTCGCGGACATCGCCCAGGAGGCGGGCCGGCAGGGCCGCCGCCACATCCTGGATCCAGAAGGCACCCTCGCGATAGCCCGGCAGCAGCTCGACCGGCCCGCGGCCACGCCGGCGCAGGGTACCGTCGGGCAGCAGTTCGGCAGCGAGCTTCTCGGCCCAGCCCTCGGCGTCCTCCTCGACCTGGAGATCCAGCGGCGGCTCCCGCAGATGCATCCGGGCGATCGCCAGCGCGGTCTCCTCGCCATAGGCGGCCGACCAGCTCCGCCACAGCCAGGGCGGCGTGTTGCGGCGCGCCGCCTGCTCCTCGGGCAGGGGCTCGAAGTTCCGGGCGGCGAGCCGGCGCAGCACCGCATTCACGAGCGCCGCCTGCCCGGCCGCCCGTTCCCGGGCGAGGCGGACGGTTTCGCCGACCGCGGCATGGGGCGGCGTCCGGAGATGGACGAGCTGGGCGAGACCCAGGCGCAGCAGGTTCATCACCGTCGGCCGCGAGGGACGATGGTGCAGCAGCGGCGTGATACGGTCGTCGATCTCCCGGAGCCGCCGCAGCACGCTGGCATAGAGCAGGCGCGCGAACGCCCGGTCGCGCGCCGTCAGGCGGCCGAGATCGGGATGCCGCTGGAAAACCTCCTCGGCCGGGCGCGGCCGCGGGCCCAGCACCGCATCGAGCACGTCGAGGGCGACCGCCCGGGCATTGGCCGCCCGGGAGCGCAGGCGGCGGCGGGCGCGGGGTGCCCCCTCGGAACGTTCAGCTCTTCCGGGCAAGGGCGTCCTCGATCAGCTTGCGGGTATTGGCGATGCCGTAATAGGCCACGAAGCTGCCGAAGCGCGGCCCCTCGCTCTGGCCCAGCAGCACCTCGTAGAGAGCGCGGAACCAGTCCCGGAGCTTGGTGAAGCCGTGGCGCTTGCCGATCTCGTAGATCTCCTGCTGAATGGTCTCGGGCGGGGTGTCCTCGGGCAGGGCCGCGAGATGGTCGCGCAGCTCCAGGAGTGCCGCCCGCTCGCGCGGATCCGGCGCCCGGTAGGCCTTCTTCGGCTTGACGAAATCCCGATAGTAGGCGAGGGCCCGCTCCACCAGTTCGGCGAGGCGCGGCGAGGTCTCGGGGCCGGCCTCGGGGGCATAGCGGCGGATGAAGCTCCACAGCACATCCGGGGTCTCGGCATTGACCACGCTCGCGAGGTTGAGCAGCATGGCATAGCTGATCGGCAGCTTCTCCACCGGCGGATTGCCGTCGTGGATGTGCCAGACCGGATTGCCGATGCGCTGGGCCTCGTCCTGTTGCGGATAGGCCTCCAGCAGGGCCTGGTATTCGTCGACATGGCGGGGAATGACGTCGAAATAGAGCCGCTTGGCCTTGCGCGGATGCTGGTAGAGAAACAGCATCAGGCTTTCCCTGGTGCCGTAGCGAAGCCATTCCTCGATGGTCAGCCCGTTGCCCCGGGATTTGGAGATCTTCTCGCCGTTCTCGTCGAGGAACAGCTCGTAGATGAAACCGGCCGGCGGGGTGCCGCCGAGGATCCGGCAGATGCGTCCCGAGAGCCGCACCGAATCGATCAGATCCTTGCCGGCCATCTCGTAATCGACGCCGAGTGCGGTCCAGCGCAGCGCCCAGTCGGCCCGCCACTGCAGCTTGCAGTGGCCGCCGGTGACCGGTACCTCGGCGAGACTGCCATCCTCGTCGCGGAACACCACCGTGCCACGGTCGAGATGGCGCTCGAGGATGGGCACCTGGAGCACCCGGCCGGTTCTCGGCGAGATCGGCAGGATGGGGCTGTAGGTCGCCCGCCGCTCGGGGCCGAGATGGGGCGCCACCACCTCGCGGATCTCGTCGTGCATCTCCAGCACCTTCAAGAGCACCGCATCGAACAGCCCGTTACGGTAGCACTCGGTGGCACTCTTGAAGGTGTAGTCGAAGCCGAAGCGGTCGAGGAACGCCATCAGCCGCGCGTTCATGTGGGCACCGTAGCTCTCGTGGGTGCCGAAGGGATCGGGGATGGAGGTGAGCGGCTTGCCGAGATGGCCCTCCAGCATTTCCGGATTGGGCAGGTTGTCGGGGATCTTCCGGAGCCCGTCCATGTCGTCGGAGAAGGTATAGAGGCGGGTCGGCAGATCCGAGAGACGCCGGAAGACCTGGCGCACCAGGGTGGTGCGGAAGACCTCGGCGAAGGTCCCGATATGGGGGAGGCCGGACGGCCCGTAGCCCGTTTCGAAGAGGACGAATCCCTTGGCCGGAGGGCGCTTCTCGACACGCCGGAGGAGCGCCACCGCCTCGGTGACGGGCCATGCCTTACTGGCCAGCAGAAGTTCACGGTTCATCGGCGGAACTGCATGAATGGTGCGTAGAGCGGCCGCGAGGGCCGCCTTGTCCGCGCGCCTTCTAGCAGCCGAGGGGCGCCGCCGGAAGGGTGGCGGCAGGGGCGCCGGTGTCGCGGAGGCGGCGGCGGATCGGAAACATGGATCGTTTTTGTGAACAATTCGAGAACGCATCTCAACCGATGGTCTTCGTGTATCACCTAAACCTCTCTGCGCAAAAGCTCGGCCCTCGTCTGAGGTCTGCCAAAAAAAGCGTTTGAAATGAAATGGTTAGTAGGGCATACTCCGTATCGACAAAGGCACGTCTGACATCCGAAGGGTTCCCGTCTCTTCAGTCATCGTCGCGAAAACCCCGGTTGGAAACAGTGAGGGGCATGCGGGATGGCGCAGAGAGGGAGTGGAGGCACCGGCACCGAGAACCGCCAGCAAGGCGGCCGGCGTCGGTGGCAGGCGGGAGGCGGGGACGCCTCCCGATCGAACCGCCGCTTGCGGGCGCACGAGGCGGTCAGTTTCGGGGCGCCGCTGACCGCGGCGTTCATCGCCATGGCCTATCTGAGCGGACGCCAGGCCGTGGCGGCCGAGCCGCAGCAGCCTCCCACCGGCGATGCGGCGACCGAACCCCGGGAAGGCGGCGCGCCCGACACGAGCGGGCAGGGCAGCACACCGATCATTCTGCAGGGGCTGGCGGCAGCGGCGCCGATCGTGGCGCCCGGACCGCTCGACGAAATGGCGGACCTCCTCGAACCACGCCCGGTGGACGGCCCTTCCGGCCTGGAGCCGGCCGGGACACCGGCGATGCCGGCAACGGCAGGGAGCGCGCCGGCGCCGGTCGAACCGTCCTCCACGCCGCTTTCCGCCAGCGACGCGCTGGCGGCCGCCGGAGCGGCGCCCACATCCGCGCAGACGGTACTCCTGCCGGAGCCCGCGGGTGACACCGCGGACACCGCCGCCGGAGAGGATCCGGGGCCGATCGGCGAGGTGGCCGAGGCCGGCGCCGAGGGCGCTACCTTGACCGGCACGGCCGCCAATGATGTGCTGAAGGGCGGCGACGGGGCCGATCTGCTCACCGGTGGGGCCGGCGACGACCGCCTCGAGGGGGCGGCCGGCGACGACCGCATCTCCGGTGGGGACGGACGCGACACGCTCGCCGGCGGCGCCGGCGACGACCGGCTCGAGGGTGGTGCCGACAACGATAT
>JALSRW010000157.1 GCA_026984595.1 Alphaproteobacteria bacterium | reverse complement strand
ATCCTCCTCGCCTCCCGAATGTCGCACGGACAGCCGGGGCATCAAGGGGATTCGGACGGTGGCGACGGTCGCAAGCCCGGGTTTCGGGAATGGATGAATCGGCTCTTGGAACTTCGAACACTGCACTAACTAGTCAAGTGACGGATCACGCGCGATCATGGATGCGCGCACATGGTCTCCGGTTCTCCGACGTGCGACGGAGGACAACGACCAAAGAAGATATCCCGAAACTGGGTACAGGAATACTTAACGGAACGGAGAAAATTCGTGTCACAGGACAGCACCACGAAGATAATCGAGATCGAATTTACCTCACGAGCAGAGCTGCTCGAAAAACTCTCCGAGCTCGCCGTGGCTCCACCAAGCGGCGACCGAAGGTCGAGCAGAGAAAGAAAACACCGTGCGGAAACCTGGGCGATGTCCAAACTCTTGTCTACGCTCGCACTGAATAACGAGATATCGTATCCTTGTTTGATAACACATCAAGACTGCCCCGACTTTGTCGTGGAAATGAAATGCGCCAAGATTGTCATTGAGGTAACCGAGGCTGTCAACAGAGATTACATGCATGTTCAATCGATGAAAAGGAAACGCGGGGCGAGTCACCCTATTGAGATGTCGAATTTTCGGTATAATGGCGAGTTGCACCAAAACAGAAAAGATGTACTCGCAGAGGGCCCGACGAAAGCAGGTGCCGGCTGGACACGTGGCCAGAAGGAAGAGGAGTTTGTCGCCGGCATCAGACGCAGCGCGGACACCAAGAAGGAAAAACTGCGTCGCGCACTGCCCGGAACCGGCAAGTTCGATAAACATGTACTAGTAATTTGCAACAATCTCCCGCAAGTCATTGACGATGACGCAAAAGAATCCGTGCTCAGAGGGCTCCTGGATAGGGGATGGAGCATCGCTCCGTTCGACGAAATATTCGTATTGTCGGACCGCTCAGTATTCCGTATGAAAATGGATGGAAGCCTTGCTCGCTACGAAACGCGTGATCTTCGGAGCGGGCAAGGATTGTAGTAGCGCTGCGTTGCAGCGGTGCTGGGCGCGCCGCGTGGGTGGCTGCGGCGCCGGTATTCAGCCGACCCTCTCCCCAGTCTCGGCATCGAAGAGGTGCAGGCGGTGGTGATCGAGGACCAGGGAGGCTTCGGCGTCTTCGCGGAGGGTTTCGAGCTGGCGTTCCTCGAGCAGCGCCTTGATCTCGGCATCGCCGATGGCGAAGGTGACGATGGCCCGGGCACCCAGAAGCTCGATCACCTCCACCCGGGCGGCAAACGGCGCGCTGGCGCGCTCGGGCTCGAGGGTGCCGGCGAGATGAATGTCCTCGGGGCGCACGCCCAGAAGCACCTTGCCGGTGGTGCCCGGGCCGGCGGCACCGTCAGTGCCGTCGACGGCACCGCCTTCGACCTCGAAACGGCGAGCATCCTCGCCGCCGCACCCGGGTTGCAGGCGGCACTCGGGGCAGTGTTGCATCGGCGTTGACGGTCCGTTGCCGTTGCGGCCGTTGATGGCCGCAGGTGCGGCCGCCATTTCCATCCTTGCCCGACCGCACCGACCGGAGTGCCGCCATGCCCGCCCTGCCTTCCCTGTTCGTCGGTCACGGTTCGCCGACGGTAGCGCTGGATCCGACGCCGGCGCATCGTTTCCTGCGTGCCCTCGGTGCGCGGATCGGTCCGCCGCGGGCCATCCTGTGCGTCTCCGCGCATTGGGAAACCGCGGCCCCGGCCGTCACCGCGGCGGAGCGCCCGGCGACGATCCACGACTTCCGCGGCTTTCCGGATGCCCTTTACGCGCTTCGCTATCCGGCTCCCGGCGACCCCGAACTGGCCGCCACCATCGTCGAGCGGCTGGCGGAAGCCGGGATCGAAGCAGGGACCGACCCCGAGCGCGGCCTCGATCACGGGGCCTGGATCCCGCTTCTGCTGATGTACCCGGATGCCGGGATCCCGGTTCTCCAGCTCTCGGTGCAGCCGGCGCTGGGAACCGGGCATCATCTGGCGTTGGGCGCCGCACTCGCACCCCTCCGCGAAGAAGGCATCCTGGTGATGGGCAGCGGCGCGCTCACCCACAATCTGGCCGATGCGCTGGGCCGGCTGCGGGCCGGGGCCACGGCCACCAGCGAGGCGACACCGGACTGGGCGCGGGCCTTCGAGGGATGGGTGGCGGAGGTGGTCGAGCAGGGCGATCTCGAGGCCCTCGCGAGCTACCGCGAGCGCGCACCTTTCGCGGCCACCGCCCATCCCACCGAGGAGCATTTCCTGCCCCTGCAGGTAGCGGCCGCCGCCGGCGGCGGCCGCGGCAGGAGGCTCCACCGCAGTTTCGAGTTCGGCAGCATCGGCATGGATGTGTTCGCCTTTCCCGATCTCGCCTGAGCCGGCGGCGGAAAGGCGCTGACCGCAACGGGCGAAGGAGCTAACCTCTGCGCGCGGCAATCCACGGGAGAACGGTGGTGGTGGTGGTCGTCTTCGAGTTCCGCCTCGATCCCGAAAGGGGCGGGCGCTATTTCGAGCTGGCCCGGGCCCTGCGCCGCGAGGTGGAGGGGATCGACGGTTTCCTGTCGGTGGAGCGGTTCCGGAGCCTCGCCGACGAGGAGCGCTTCGTCTCGGTCTCCTTCTGGCGCGATCTCGAAGCGGTCGAGCGCTGGCGACGCGATCTCGAACATCGCCGGGCCCAGGAGGAAGGGCTGGGCGGGGGCTTCTTCCGCGATTTCCGGATCACCGTGGCCGAGGTGGTGCGCAGCTACACGAAAGAGGAGGCGCTGGCCCGCCGCCGGGCCTGAAGCCGGGTACGGTCCCGCTCAGTCCCGCTTCAGGGGCTCGCTCCAGAAACCGTCCGAGAGCAGCCGCTCGGCCAGTCGTGCGGCCGCCAGCTCCAGCAGCTTCTCGCCCTTTTCCGGCGAAGCCGCCCGCGGATCGCCGAGCGCTCCCGAAGGAGTCCTCTCGGCGAAGCTCGTGAACCGGTAGGCGCCATCCGGCCGGAAGCCCGGCTCGTCGCGAGGATCCGGGCAGGCTGCCTCCTCGAGCCGCCCGAGATCCACCAGATCGGCGCGGGTCACCAGCATCATCGAAGTTTCCGCCTCGCAGCCGTGATGGATGCTGCGCTGGCGCTCCAGCAGCGGATCGAGCAGATCGGCCGCCAGATGCCAGTAGGTGGCGGCCACCAGCGGAATGCCGAGATCGAGAGTGAGTCGCTCGGTCACCACCTGCAGGGCGGCGATGTTGCCGCCATGGCTGTTGAGCAGGCAGATGTGGCGGAAACCGTGGCGATGCAGGGATCCGACGATGCCCCGCAGGAGCGCCTCGAAGGCGTGGAAATCGAGGGTGACGGTACCGCCGAAGGCCATGTGGTGTTCGGAAAGCCCGGTCCAGACCGGCTCGGTGACCAGCACCGGATGCTGCGCGACCGCCTGCTGCGCCGCCAGACGGGCCACTTCGCGGCCGAGGAACATGTCGGTGCCGACCGGCAGATGCGGCCCGTGCTGCTCCATCGCCCCCACCGGAACGATGACGATCGCGTCCCGCTCGGCGAGCTCGCGCAGCTCCCGCGCGGTGAGCTCGGCCATGCGCTGCGAGCGCTGTCTCATCCCGCCACCTCCAGAATGCGGTCGAGGGCGGCGGCCAGCCGCGCGAGCCGGGACGGCTCCGACATGCGGTGATCGCCGTCCTTGACCAGTTCGACCGTGACATGCGGGGTTTCGAGCTTGGCCGCGAGCTCCAGCGAAAGCTCCCAGGGCACC
>JALSRW010000156.1 GCA_026984595.1 Alphaproteobacteria bacterium | reverse complement strand
CCGCGAGGCGTTTCTCGAGGAGGTCTGGCGGTGGAAGGAGGAATCGGGCGGCCAGATCATCCACCAGCTCAAGCGGCTCGGCGCTTCGCCCGACTGGAGCCGCGAGCGCTTCACGCTCGACGAAGGGTTGTCGCGGGCGGTCCGTCGTGCCTTCGTGACCCTCTACCGGCAGGGGCTGATCTACAAGGACAAGCGGCTGGTCAACTGGGACTGCAAGCTGCAAACGGCGCTCTCCGATCTCGAGGTGCAGCAGGTCGAGACCCGCGGCCATCTCTGGTATTTCCGCTATCCGGTCGAGGGTGAAGAGGGGCGTTTCATCGTCGTCGCCACCACCCGGCCCGAGACCATGCTCG
This sequence comes from Alphaproteobacteria bacterium, assembly GCA_026984595.1. Lineage (GTDB taxonomy): Bacteria > Pseudomonadota > Alphaproteobacteria > Geminicoccales > Geminicoccaceae > JALSRW01. The sequence goes on along the minus strand of JALSRW010000156.1, from coordinate 16,623 downwards.
GCGATACCGGCGTCGCCGTCCATCCGGAGGACGAGCGCTATCGCGATCTGGTCGGCAGGCATGTGATCCTGCCTCTGGTCGGCCGTCGCATTCCGATCATCGCCGACGAGCATGTCGACCCCGCGTTCGGTACCGGTGCCGTCAAGATCACCCCGGCCCACGATTTCAACGATTTCGAGATCGGCCGCCGCCACGGGCTGGAGATGATCGGCGTCATCGACGCCCGCGGGCGAATGAACGAGAACGCGCCCGAGGCCTATCGCGGTCTCGACCGTTTCGAGGCCCGAAAGCGTATCGTCGCCGACATGGACGAGGCGGGTCTCCTCGAGAAAATCGAGCCGCATACGCACATGGTGCCGCACGGCGACCGCTCGCACACTCCGCTCGAACCCTTCCTCACCGACCAGTGGTACGCCGACGCCGCGACCCTCGCCGGACCGGCCATCGCCGCCGTCGAGACCGGGCGCACCCGGTTCGTGCCGAAACAGTGGGAGAACACCTACTTCGAGTGGATGCGCAACATCCAGCCCTGGTGCATCTCCCGCCAGCTCTGGTGGGGCCACCGCATTCCCGCCTGGTACGGACCCGACGATGCGGTGTTCGTCGCCGAGAGCGAGGAGGAGGCGCGCGAGCTGGCCCGGGCGCAGTACGGCCGGGAGGTCGAACTGGTGCGCGATCCGGATGTGCTGGATACCTGGTTCTCCTCCGCCCTGTGGCCGTTCTCGACCCTCGGCTGGCCCGAGGAGACCCCGGAGCTTCGCCGCTTCTATCCGGGTGACGTGCTGGTCACCGGTTTCGACATCATCTTCTTCTGGGTCGCCCGGATGATGATGATGGGCCTGCACTTCATGGAGGATGTGCCGTTCCGCGAGGTCTACATCCACGGGCTGGTGCGCGACGAAGCCGGCCAGAAGATGTCCAAGACCAAGGGCAATGTGATCGATCCCCTGGAGCTGATCGACCGCTACGGTGCCGATGCCCTGCGTTTCGCCATTCTCGCCAGCACCGCCCAGGGCCGCGACATCAAGTTCGGCCCCAGCCGGGTCGAGGGCTACCGCAACTTCGTCACCAAGCTGTGGAACGCCGCCCGCTTCATCGAGATGAACGAGGGCCGGTCGGACCCGGCCTTCGATCCGGCCCGGGCGGAGCATCGCCTCAACCGCTGGATCCTCGGCGAGACCGGTCGCACCGCGGCCGCCGTCACCCTGGCGCTCGAGACCTACCGTTTCAACGAGGCCGCCCAGAGCCTCTATCACTTCGTCTGGGACACCTTCTGCGATTGGTGGGTCGAACTCGCCAAGCCCCTCCTGCAGGGCGGGGAGGAGCGCGTGCGGCGCGAGACCCGGGCCACCGCCGCCTGGGTGATGGAGCGCATCCTGCATCTCCTGCACCCCTTGGCCCCCTTCGTCAGCGAGGAGCTCTGGGCGCGCATGTTCGATGCCCGGGGCGGCATGCTGATCGGCCATAGCTGGCCGGAGATCGGCGAGGAACTGGTCGATGCCGAGGCCGAGGAGGAGATGTCCTGGCTGATCCGCACCATCGGCGCCATCCGGGCGGCGCGGACCGAGCTCAACGTGCCGCCCTCGGCCCGGCTCGTGCTCCATCAGCACGGGGCCGGCGCCCGCACCCTGGAGCGGCTCGCCCGCAATGCCGAGGCCATCCGCCGGCTCGCCCGCCTCGAACGCATCGAGTTCGAGGACCGGCCGCCGATGCCGCAGTCGCTGGCGATCGTGGTCGAGGAGACCACCTTCAGCCTGCCGGTGGGCGAGGTCGTCGATCTCGCGCGGGAGCGCGCGCGCCTCGAAAAGGAGATCGGCCGGATCGAGGCCGAGATCCGCAAGCTCGAGGCCAAGCTCGCCAACGAGAACTTCATTCGCCGGGCGCCGCCCGAGGTGGTCGAGAGCCAGCGCGAGCGCCGCCGGGCGGCGGCCCGTACGCGGGAACGGCTGGAGGCGGCCCTGAAACGCATCGCCTGACGGGGGAGGCGGGATGCTCGAAGGCTTCGTGGCGCCGGGCGGCGAGAGCCGGCCACTGCGGCTTCTGCGTAGCGGGGATTTCGCCGCCTGGAAGGCGGCCCAGCCCGAGGCGGTGCGCGGCTGGCTGGACTTTCTCGGCTTCGAGCCGGCGGCGCGGAAGGTGGCGCTTCATCCCGGCGATGGCGAACGGCCTGCCGGTGCGGTGCTGATCCTGTCCGATCCGCCGAGCCTCTGGGACGTGGCGGCGGCGGCCGAGGCGCTGCCGGCACGCACCTTCGCGGTGGAGGATCCGGAGGGCTTGCTGCCCATCGAGGAAATCGCCCTCGGCTGGGCGCTCGCCAGCTACCGGTTCGGCCGCTACCGGCGTGACGAGCGGCCCCGGCCCCTTCTGGCCCTGCGCCCGCCGGCGCGGGCGCGCTTCCTCGCCGAGGCGGTGTTCCTCGCCCGCGATCTGGTCAACATGCCGGCCAGCGATCTCGGCCCCGCCGAACTGGCCGCGGCGGCCGCCGATCTCGCCCGGGAATTCGGTGCCGAGATCGAGATCATCGTCGGCGAGACCCTGCGCGAGCGCAACTATCCGGCGATCTGGGCGGTCGGCCGTGCCAGCCGCCGCGAGCCGCGGCTGATCGATCTGCGTTTCGGCGATCCCGCCCATCCCAGGCTGACTCTGGTCGGCAAGGGGGTCTGCTTCGACACCGGCGGCCTCGACCTCAAGCCGGCTTCCGCCATGCGGCTGATGAAGAAGGACATGGGCGGAGCGGCGCTGATGCTGGGTCTCGCCCGGGCGGTGATGGCGGCGGAACTGCCGGTGCGGCTGCGGCTGCTGGTGCCGGCGGTCGAAAACGCGGTAGGCGGGGACGCCTTCCGCCCGGGAGACGTGCTGGCGACCCGAAAGGGGCTCACCGTGGAGATCGGCAACACCGACGCCGAAGGCCGCCTGGTGCTGGCCGACGCCTTGGCCGAGGCCGACCGCGAGAAGCCCGCGCTGCTGCTCGACGCCGCGACCCTGACCGGGGCGGCACGGGTGGCGCTGGGACCGGAGTTGCCGGTGCTCTTCACCCCGGACGAGGAACTGGCGACCGCATTGCTGGCCAAGGGGCGGGAGCTGGCCGAGCCGCTGTGGCGGCTGCCGCTCCATGCGCCCTACGCACGGCTGATCGAGAGTCGCATCGCCGATCTCGACAACGCCGGTGCCAAGCCCTTCGCCGGGGCCATCACCGCGGCCCTCTTCCTGGAGCGCTTCGTGACCGCCACCGGCTGCTGGGCGCATCTCGACATCTTCGCCTGGAACGACGAGGCGCGGCCGGGGCGGCCTCGGGGCGGAGAGGCCAGCGGTCTGCGCCCGCTCTTCGCCTTCATCGAGGAACGCTTCGCCGCCGCCCGGGGGGAAGGGCCATGACGAGCCGCCCAGAGCCGCCGCGACGTGGCGATTTCCCCTACTTCCGCAGCATCACCACTCGCTGGATGGACAACGATCTCTACGGTCATGTCAACAATGTCGTCTATTACAGCTACTTCGACACGGTGATCGCCCATTACCTGATGGAGGAAGGTGGACTCGATCCCTGGCGCGGGGAGGTGATCGGCTATGCGGTCGAGAGCGGCTGCCGCTATTTCCGGCCGCTGGCCTTTCCCGATCGGGTGGAGGCCGGATTGCGGGTGGCGCGCCTCGGCAATTCCAGCGTCACCTATGCGGTCGGCATCTTCCGCAACGACGAGGAGGAGGCCTGCGCCGCCGGCCATTTCGTCCATGTCTTCGTCGACCGCAAATCCGAGCGACCGGTCCCGCTGCCACCCGCGCTGCGCCGCGCACTGGCCCGCATCACCGCCCAGGAAAGCCCCGCCCGAAGCCGGTGATTGATAGGCACTTAGTGTCGTTGAGTGCTTGTGCCGTTCGTCGTGCGCCGCTATCCTGGCGGGAGAGGAACGCGGAGAGGGGAATTGGACGAGCAGGCGCGGATACGCATCAGCCTCGCTCAGCGCGAGCTGGAGATCGAGGGCAGCGAGAGTTTCGTGCGCAGCTTCGGCGACCGTCTGGAGCGCATGCTGGAGATGCTGACCAGTGCCGGGCCACTGCCGGCACCCGCCGCGGCCGCAGGCGGGGCACGACTGGGCAGTTTCGGCGAGTTTCTTCATCACCTGCCGGGCAGCGCCACGGACGTCGACCGCATGCTGGCGGCCGGCTTCTATGTTCAGGAGCACAGCCCCGACAAGGCGTTTGCCACCGCCGATGCCAGTCGGCGGCTGACCGAGCACGGCATCAAGATCGGCAATCCCTCGCAATGCGTGCGGCAGTCGCTGATGGCCAAGCGCGTGTTCGTGGTCGAGCGTGGTCGCTATCGGGTGTCGCAGATCGGTCGCCACTATCTGCGACAGCTCATGGGGGAGGTGATCGGCGAGGAAGCCGGGGGGCGGTCCCTTGACCGGGGCGACGGCAAGGCGTAAGCGGACAGGCATGAACACGGTTTCTCCGCGGGTGCGCCAGCGAATTAGCAGCCCGGCCTCGTTCTGAGGTCGGGATCGGGCGTTTGCTGTCGTCATCACCCCTGCGAGAGGTCGTTCGAGATGTCCGCCGTGTTCTGTTTCTCCGTGCATTCCGAACCGTCGCCTTCGGCATTGCCGCGGGTGCTGGAAGTCTTCGCCCACAAGGGCTATGTGCCGGATCGCTGCCATTCCCGCCTCGAGGGCAGGGATGGCCAGGAGCTCTCCATCGAGGTGCAGCTCGCCGGGCTCGAACCCGCCGAGGCCGGCCGACTGGCCAAGCGGCTCGCCCGCATCGTGACCGTCAACACGGTGCTCTGGTCGGAAAAGAAACAATGCGTGGAGCGCTCCTCACCCTCGTCCTCCTGCTGATCCCGGTCGTCGCCCGGGCCACCGGCGAGCAGCTCTGCGACCGGCTGTTCGTGCCGCCGGGTTACGGTCTGGTCTGCGAGGATCTGCCGGACGAGGGCGAAGGAGGCTGGAAGGCCGAGGTCCGCCCGGCCGAGGGCAGTTTCGCCGAATTCAGCCGTCTCACCGTCCGCCATCTGCGGCCCGAGGGCGTCGACCGGCTCGCCTGGGAGGACGGCGACGCCTGGCTCGAGGCGCAGATGCGCATCGACATGGGTGCCTATGCCGAGAGCCTCCGCGCGCTCACCCGCGATCCCGACAACCCGCTGTCGGCGGACGGCATGCGTCAGGCGATCAAGGCCCTGGCCTCGGCACTCGAAAAGCTGGGCGGGCTGGCGCTGGCGGCCTGCGACCGGCCGACGCGCACCGCCGGCGGCCAGCGCATGCTGCGCTGCCGTTTCGGCACCGAGCCGCTGGCCCTCTACATCCAGGTGCGGCTGGTCGAAGATGGCGAACAGCGCTACGCCATCAACATCCGCACCCTGAGTGCCCGCCGCCTGCGCCATTTCGAGGCCATCGCCAACAGCTTCACCCTCGGCTGAGACGGCGGGCTCCGATCAGCGCAGATATTTGAGCCCGCTCGCGCAGTTGAACAGCACCGCCGACTGATCGCGCCCGATCCGGCCTTCGCTCAGGGCCTGGCGGTAGGCGGCCATGGTCGCGGCACCTTCCGGACACAGCAGCAGCCCTTCGCTGCGCGCCACTTCGTCGCGGGCGCGCATGATCGCCTCGTCCTCGACGGCGATGGCGAAGCCGCCGCTCTGGCGCACCGCGCGCAGGATCAGGAAATCGCCGATCGCCCGCGGTACGCGGATGCCGGCGGCCACCGTATGGGCGTTCTCCCAGCGCGGCGCATGCTCGACCCCTTCCTCGAAAGCGCGGACGATGGGCGCACAGCCGGCCGCCTGCACGGCGACCATGCGCGGGCGCGCGGAGCCGGTCAGGCCGATGGCCTCCAGCTCCTGGAAGGCCTTCCACATGCCGATCAGGCCGGTGCCGCCGCCGGTCGGATAGAAGATGAGATCGGGCAGCCGCCAGCCGAGCTGTTCGGCCAGCTCGATGCCCATCGTCTTCTTGCCCTCGATCCGGTAGGGCTCCTTGAGGGTCGAGGTGTCGAACCAGCCGTGCTCGGCGCAGGCGGCGGCGGCGAGCTTCCCGCAATCGTCGATGAGCCCGTCGATGCGATGCACCTCGGCACCCTGGACCATCATCTCGGCGATGTTGATCTCCGGGGTGTCGGCCGGGCACCAGACACTGGCGCCGATGCCGGCGCGCGCGCAGTAGGCCGAAAGGGCGGCACCGGCATTGCCGTTGGTGGGCATCGCCATATGGGTGACGCCGAGCTCCCTGGCCATGGAAACCGCGAGCGCCAGCCCCCGTGCCTTGAAGGAACCGGTGGGCAGGCGGGCCTCGTCCTTGACCAGGAGCGGGGCGCCGACCTCGAGCTCGCGCTCCAGACGGGAAAGGCGCAGCAAGGGCGTCACCGGCTCGCCGAGACGGATCACGTTCTCGCTGCGCCGCACCGGCAGCATTTCCCGGTAGCGCCAGAGCTCCATCGGTCGCGCGGCCAGAAGTTCGCGGGAGAAATGGCGCCGCAGCGCGTCGAGATCGTAGCGCACCAGCAGCGGCTTGCCGGCGGGCGACAGGTTGTAGAGGCGATCGGGCGGGAAGGTCTCGCCGGTCGCACTGCATTCGAGATGGCTGACGAAGGTCGGGATTTCCGGTTCCGCCGGCGATACGGCCATGGTTCTGTTGCTCCCCCCGTAATGGATGGTTCAGGTCGGCACCGCGGCGCCGACCGCCCTCACAAACGCTGAAAGGCGCGCGCCGTCCAGTCTTCCGTCGCGGCTTCTTCGGCGCACTGGATGCAGCGGATCTCGACCCGGGTGCGCACGCTCGCCTCCCTGGCCCGCAGCCCATCGCCGCCGGCCGGTGATTGCCAAGCCGCACCGGCCGCTCTAACCCTGCCGCCGACAGCCTGCTGGGAGTTGCCCGATGCCTTCGGTTACCATCGTCGACCATCCGCTCGTACAGCACAAGCTCACCCTGATGCGCCGCAAGGAGACCCCCACCGCCGAGTTCCGCCGGCTGGTGCGGGAGGTGGCGATGCTGCTGGGCTACGAGATCACCCGTGACCTGCCGCTCACCACCGTCTCCGTGGAGACTCCGCTGATGGAGACCGAGGCACGGGTGCTGGCCGGCAAGAAACTCTGCATCGTCACCATTCTACGGGCCGGCAACGGGCTGCTCGACGGCATGCTCGACCTGCTGCCCAGCGCCCGGGTCGGGCATGTCGGCATCTACCGCGATCCCACCAGCCTGCAGGCGGTGGAATACTATTACAAGGTGCCGCAGGACATCGCCGAGCGGCCGGTGATCGTGGTCGATCCCATGCTCGCCACCGGCAATTCGGCGGCAGCCGCGATCGCCAGGCTCAAGCGCGACGGTGCGAACGATCTGCGCTTCGCCTGCCTGCTGGCGGCGCCGGAGGGGGTGGGACATTTCCACGAGGCGCATCCCGATGTCCCCATCTTCACGGCGGCCGTGGATCACGGTCTCGACGACCACGGGTACATCCTTCCCGGTCTCGGGGATGCGGGAGATCGGATCTACGGCACCCGCTGAACCGCGCCGAACGCCGTTAACCGCCGCTTAACGAAGCCGGTCTATCTTCCCGCGAAGGATTCGCGGAGGAGAGTGCGCGTGCCGGCAGCACCGCAGTGGCGAGGATCTGCGAGGGTCTGGAGAGACTCCTCGGCCGCTGGCCGGTGGAGATTTTGCGCTCGGTCCAGGGAGCACTGCCCGCCGGCCCACCGCCGGATACGGTGGTGCTCGCCCTGGGCCCCGATCTCGCCGGCCTGCTCGGCCGGCTGAGCGGCTGCTGGGAGGGCTACCAGCCGCCGCTGCTGGGACATTGCGGCGAGGAGAGCCCGCTCATGCTGTCGCGCGGCCTGGCGCTGGGCTGCTGCGATGTGCTGCACGACGCTCTGTCGCCCGAGGCGGTTGCCGCCATCCTCGCCCGGTCCACCGAACTCGGCCTGCTGCGCCGCGAACTCGCGGGCCGCCTGCGGCTGCTCGAGCGTTTCGCCGACACGGAATCGGGAGAGGCGGCCGCGCCGGAATCGCCGCCCGCGCTGCTGCTGCTCGGGCCGGCCGGCGAGGAACAGGTGGAGATCGCCCGGGCGGTGGGGCAGGCGCGCATCGCCTACGGGCACCAGCCCGAACGGGTCGCCGGCGATGCCTTCGATCTGGTCGTTCTGACCCACGCCGGGGCGAACGGGACGATCGCTCCGCGGCTGCGGGGCGACGGGGTGATTCTGGCCACCGCCGGCGAGGGTGGGGAAGGGGGCTGTACCATCGGTACCGTCGACGAGGCGGGCCGGCCGCTGATCGATCCCTTCGGGGATCCGCTGCGCATCCGCATGCAGCTCCGGTTCTGGATCGCCGTCGCCCGTGCCCGCCGTCGGCTGCGGGGCCTGCCCGATGCCCGGCGGCACGCGCTCGCCCGCGACGGTCTGACGGGGCTCGGAAACTTCGCCTTCCTCGCGAGCTATCTCGAAGCGCTCGGCGATCAGGGGGGCGAAGTGCCGCTGCTGGCGATCGGTCTGCCGGCGCTGGAACAGCTCAATCGCCGGGACGGCTATGCGGAGGGCAACCGGCTTCTGCGGCAAGCGGGGCGGCTTTTGCGGGATCACAGCCGGGCCGCCGATCTCCTCGCCCGCATCGGCGGCAATTTCCTCTGCCTGCCTTCGGTGACGGGCGGCGAGACCCTGCCGGCGATGGCGGCGCGGCTCACGGCGGTGCTCGGACGGCTGCCGGGAGAGCCGCCGGCCCTGGTGTTGGCTTCCTCTACCCGTCGCGGCGAAGCGGCGACGCGCACCATTCATCGGATACGGCGCGAGCTTCGCGCCGAGCTGGCACGGGCCGCCTGAGTCGCCCCCGAGCCGCGGGTCCGCGTCGCTGGCGCATCCGTGACCGGGGGGAGGTTGACGCTGGCCCGTGCACGCATAGGATTACACAAGAACGGCGACGACCCTTCGCCGAGGTCGAGCATGCATATGCCGGAGATGTCGGCCGGCACCCGTCCGAAGCGGGTACCGCGCGACGGCGTCCGAAGTCGCCACAAGAATACACGAAGTCCAATGGAACGGAATGTCGGTCGCACCGAAAGAGCGGCCCGATGCCGTTCGGCAGTTCTTCTGGCACATCACCGACCGGTACCTTGGTTCGCGGCAGCAGGGCCGCGCGGTTGCTGTCGAATAGTCGATAGTTCCGCTCCGTAACGATTCACGAATACTCTTTTCAACGCCAGATTTTCATGGTCTAATACCCGAAAGCCACTCGTATCCGTGGTTCGGAGCGAAAGCCGCCGTCGGCCGGGAGACAAGCAGCGAGGTTGCAGCGCATGCCGGATGAATCCACCGAATTCGCGACCCTGATCGCGCAGGACCGCAGCGAGCGCCAGCGCAGGCAGTGGCGCGGGACCCTTCTCGAGTATCTGGAGCTGGTCAAGGCCGATCCCGGTCTCGCCGATCTTTCCCACAAGCGGGTCTACCAGATGATCGTCGCCCGAGGGGTCGGCGAGCTCGATCGAGAAGCGGATCCGCGCGTAAAGCGCCTGTTCGGGGATCGTCCGGTCAAGGTCTATGGCTTCTTCAAGGACGAGTTCTTCGGCATGGAGACCACCTTGGAGAAGATCGTCCGCTATTTCCACTCGGCGGCGATGGGCGGCGAGGAGAGCCGCCAGGTGCTGTACCTCATGGGGCCGGTGGGCTCGGGCAAGAGCTCGCTGGTCGAGCGGCTCAAACGCGGTCTCGAGGAACTCGATCCGATCTATGCCATCGAGGGTTGCCCGATGCGCGAACAGCCGTTGCATCTCATTCCCCGCCATCTGCGGCCGGCCTTCGAGGAGATGCTCGGTGTGCGCATCGAGGGCGATCTCTGCCCGGTCTGCCGCTGGCGGCTCGAGCACGAGCACGAGGGCAGATACGAGGCCGTCCCGGTCCATACCGTGACCTTCAGCATCCGCGACCGACGCGGAATCGGAGTGGTGCCGCCGGTCGACCCCAACAACCAGGACACCTCGGTGCTGATCGGCTCGGAGGACATCTCCAAGCTCGATCGCTATTCGGAGAGCGATCCGCGCGTGCTCGAACTCAACGGCGCCTTCAATGTCGGCAATCGCGGTCTCGTCGAGTTCATCGAGGTGTTCAAGAACGAGACCGAATATCTGCACACCATGATCACCGCTACCCAGGAGAAGTTCGTCCCGGCTCCCGGGCGGCACGGCACCATCTATGTCGACTGCTGCATCGTCGCCCACAGCAACGAGGCGGAATGGCAGAAGTTCAAGGCGGACCACACCAACGAGGCGATTCTCGATCGCATCGTGGTGGTCAAGGTGCCCTATAATCTGCGCCTCTCCGAGGAAGTGAAGATCTACCGGAAGTTCCTCGAGCGGGCCCGTTTCGACGCCAAGATCGCCCCCCACACCCTGGAGATCGCCTCCATGTTCGCGATCCTTTCGCGGCTGGAGCCGACCCCCAAATGCGATCCCATGACCAAGCTCAAGATCTACAATGGCGAGGAAGTGCTGGAGAAGGGGCGGCCCAAGAAGCTCACCGCCCAGGAGCTGATGGAGGATGCCCGGCGCGAAGGCATGTTCGGGATCTCCACCCGCTTCATCATGAAGGCGCTGGACACCGCTCTGACCCAGAACGGCGGGGTGATCCATCCGATCAACGTCCGCGAGGCGCTGATCCAGATGGTCAGGGAAGCCGATCTCGCCGATGATGTGAAGAAGCAGTATCTCGAGTTCCTGCGCGACACTCTCCACAAGGCCTATCTGGAGATGCTGGAGCGGGACATCACCAGGGCCTTCGTCTACTCCTTCCGCGACCAGGCCGAGACCCTGTTCCACAACTATCTCGACCATGCCGAGGCCTATGTGACCCGCGGCAAGGTCAAGGATCCGGTGACCCGCGACGAGATGCACCCCGACGAGAGCTTCCTCAAGTCGATCGAAGAGCAGATCGCGATCATCGGTCCCGCCGCCGACGGCTTCCGCCAGGAGGTGATCGCGTACCTGTGGTCGGCCAGCCGACGCGGCGAGAAGATCACCTACGAATCCTACGAGCCGCTCAAGGAGGCGATCGAAAAGCGGCTCATGCATTCGGTGCGGGACATCAGCCGGATCATCACCAAGGCGCGGACCCGCGACGCCGAACAGCGCCAGAAATACGACACCATGGTGGAGAACCTGCTCGCTCAGGGCTACAGCGAGGAGAGCATCGACACCATCCTGAAATACGCCGCCAACCATCTGTGGAAGGACTGACATGCGGGTGGTTTCGCCGAGGCGGCAGACGGCACGCCCATGACGGTGTTTCGTCCCTATTCGGAAAGCGACGCGCTGCGCTCGGACCGTAGCGCCGGCGACCGCCAACGCCACCGCGAGAAACTCCGGCGCTCGCTGCGCGAGAACATCGCCGACATCATCGCCGAAGAAAGCATCATCGGTCGCGCCCGCGACCGGATCATCAAGGTGCCGATCCGGGGCATCAAGGAGTACCGCTTCGTCTACGGCGACAACGAGGGCGGGGTGGGGACCGGAAAGGGCGATACCCGGCCCGGCCAGATCGTCGGTCAGAGCGGGCGCAAGGGGCAGGCGGGCGCCGGCAAGGCCGGCAACGCTCCCGGCGAGGATGTCTACGAGACCGAGATTTCCCTCGAGGAACTCGTCGACATCATGTTCGAGGATCTCGAACTGCCGGACATGGAGCGCAAGTTCCTTCGGGAAGTGCCCAGCGAACGGATCGCCAAGCGCAAGGGCTACCGCAGGCAGGGTGTGCGCGTCCATCTCGATCGCAAGCGCACCGCGCGGGCGCGGATCCGCCGCAAGGTGGCCGCCGGCGGCGATCCGCTCACCGCCTTCGCCCCCCACTCCGCCGGCGAGGCCGAGGAGCGTTTTCCCTTTCACAAACGGGATCTGATCTACCGGCGCCTGAAACCCGATCTGCGGGAGGAGAGCAACGCCGTGGTGATCTGCGTGATGGACACCTCGGGCTCGATGGACCGGCTCAAGAAATACCTGGCGCGGAGCTTCTTCTTCCTGCTCTATCAGTTCGTCTGCACCAAGTACGACAATGTCCATGTGGTGTTCGTCGCCCACCACACCCAGGCCCGGGAGGTCACCGAGGAGGAGTTCTTCCACAAGGGCGAATCGGGCGGCACGCTGATTTCCTCGGGCTACCGGAAGGCGCTGGAGATCATCCACGCCCGCTACCATCCCGAGCTGTGGAACATCTATGCCTTCCATTGCTCGGACGGCGACAATTTCGATTCCGACAACGAGGAGGCGATGCGGGCGGCGGCCGAGCTGTGCGAGCTCTGCAACCTGTTCGGCTATGGCGAGATCAAGCCGATGGGCTCGCACTATTACGAAAGTTCCATGTTCGAGCGCTTCCGCGAGCTCGAAGCGGAGAACTTCCAGGCGGTGCTGATCGAACGGCGGGAAGACGTCTGGCCGGCCTTCCGCAGCTTCATGTCACGCGAGAAGATACCCGTCGATGCGGGGTAGACCGGAGGATGTTTCGGAGAGCTCGCCGTGTCGCAACGGCCGGCCGGGGAGAGGCCCATGAGCGACTGGAGCCTGCGCGATCTCGAATACTGGGACGAACGGATCCGCGAGAAGGTGGCGGAATTCGGGCTCGATTGCTTCGCCCAGGAGTTCGAGATCTGTGATCGGGAGGCGATGCTCGGCTACATGGCCTATCACGGGATGCCGGCCCATTATCCCCATTGGAGTTACGGGAAGGCCTTCGAGCAGATCAAGACCATGTACGACTACGGGGTCCAGGGCCTGCCCTACGAGATGGTCATCAATTCCGACCCCTGTCTCGCCTATCTGATGCGCGACAACAGCCTCTGCCTGCAGGTGCTGACCATCGCCCACGTCTACGGCCACAACGATTTCTTCAAGAACAACTTCACCTTCCGGACGGCCACCGACCCCCGGGAAACCCTGGCGTCCTTCAAGGCCCGTGCCGATCGCATCCGCCGTTATATCGAGGATCCCTCGATCGGTGCCGAGGCGGTCGAGAGCTTCCTGGATGCCGCCCATGCCCTGGCCTTCAGCCGCCGCCGCAACATCGCCATCCGCAAGCCCTCCGAGGCGGAGCAGCGCGAAGCGGCGCTGGCCCGGGCGACGCCGCCACCCGATCCCTTCGCCCATCTGCATGCGCCGGTGCAGGCGGAGGAGCCGGAGCTCGACCGGCTGCCGCTGGAGCCCGAAGAGGACATCCTGCTGTTCATCCGCGACCACAACCGGCATCTCGCGGACTGGCAGCGGGACATTCTGACCATCGTCGACGAGGAGGCCCGCTACTTCATCCCGCAGATGGAAACCAAGATCATGAACGAGGGCTGGGCCAGCTACTGGCACCACCGCATCATGCACGCCCTCGAGCTGCCGCAGGAGCTCCATCTCGAGTTCCTGGTGCGCCACAATCAGGTGATCTGCCCGCATCCGGGCGGCCTCAACCCCTACCATGTGGGCTTCGTCGTCTGGCAGGACATCGCCCGCCGCTTCGGCGGCGAGGACAGCGCCGAGGCCCGCGAAACGCTGTTCGCGGTGCGCGAGAGCGATCGCGACATCTCCTTCCTGCGGCGCTTTCTCACGCATGATCTGATGCGCGAGCTCGATCTCTTCGCCTACCGTCCGCGCGGCGAACATCTGGTGGTCACCAAGGTTTCCGACGAGGAGAACTGGCAGGACGTCAAGGCCGCCCTGCTGCGCCAGATCGGTACCGCCACCCTGCCCGTGATCCGCATCATCGACGCCGATCATCGCGGCCGGCGTGCTCTCTATCTGCGCCACGAACACGACGGCCGGGATCTGGACATGACCCATGCCGAGAAGACCCTCGGATACCTCCGCGGCCTGTGGGGGCAGGATGTCTATCTGGAGACGCGGCTGCGCGACAAGCGGGCGCTGATGAGCATGACGGAAAGCGGCTTCGACGCCAAGCTGATCACCTGACGGCGGGCCGCAGCGGTCTCTAGCCCGGTCCGAGCTCGGTGGCCAGGGCCATCAGGAAGCCGATCTCGGCGGCCTGCTGTACGGCTCCCAGCGTGTCCCCGGTGCAGCCGCCGAAGCGGCGACCGAGCCAGTAGGCGGTACCCGCCGCCGCCAGCGCCGCGGCGCCCAGCGCCTTGAAGGCGGCCCCCGAAAGGAGCAGCAGGGCGAGGGCGGTGGCGATTCCCACCGCGGCGTAGACGCGCCCGGCCTCCGGCTGGCCGGCACCGGCGGCGAGGCCGCTGCTGCGGGCGCTCGGCTGGAGCATCATCACCACCGGAATGGCGGCCCGCGACACCGCCGCCGCGCAGACCGCCGCCCGCAGGAAGAAGCCGGGTTCCCAGAACAGCCCGTAGGCGGAAACCCGCGCCAGCAGGGCGAGGCCGAGGGCGAGGGCGCCATAGCTGCCGATGCGGCTGTCGCGCATCACCTCGAGGGCCCGCTGCCGGTCCGGACCGACCCCCACCGCATCGGCGGTATCGGCGAGCCCGTCCTCGTGCAGCCCGCCGGTGATCCCCACCATCACCATCAGTGCCAGCACCGCCGCCGGCATGCCGGCGAGGCCGAGCTGGCCGAGCAGGGCATAGGTGATGCCGCCGGCCGCCCCCACCAGCAGGCCGACGATGGGGAAGGCATAGACCGCATCCGCCAGATCGCGCAGGCTCACCTCGTGGGAGAGGCGCACCGGGAGCCGCGTCAGGAAAACGCAGGCGATCTTGAGATCATCGAGCAAGGCGGCGCATCCCCGTTCCTCCCGCAGCCCCTCGACAGGCCCGGGGGCGGGCGGCACATTGCCGCCGCAATCTCTCGCGATCAACCGTCTCGGAGCCGCGATGCCCAGATCCTCTCCGGCCGTCACCCTGTCCACGCTCGAGGATGTCCGCGCCCTGCTGGCATCCCTGCCGCAAGCCGACGAAAACAGCGCTGCGGCCGCGCGCGACCACCAGGCACAGCTCACCAAGCCGCCCGGGTCGCTGGGCCGGCTCGAGGATCTCGCGGTCTGGCTCGCGGCCTGGCAGGGACGCCAGCCGCCGCGCCTCGAGCGGGTCGGGATCTTCGTGTTCGCCGGCAATCACGGGGTCACCCGGCGCGGTATCTCCGCCTTTCCCGCCGAGGTGACCGGCCAGATGGTGGCCAATTTCGACGCCGGTGGTGCGGCCATCAACCAGCTCGCCCGCTGTTTCGGAGCCGAACTCCAGGTGGTGGCGCTGGAGCTCGATCGCCCGACCGAGGATTTCACCGAGGCCCCGGCGATGACCCGGGAGGAATGCGTGGCCGCGTTCCGCACGGGTCTCGAGAGCCCGAGCGAGCCCTTCGACCTCCTGGCCGTGGGCGAGATGGGGATCGGCAATACCACGGCGGCGGCGGCCATCCTGGCCGCTCTGCTGGGAGGTCCCGCGATCCGCTTCGCCGGTCCGGGAACCGGGCTGGACGGGGAAGGTGTGCGACGCAAGGCGGCGGTGATCGAAGCGGCCCTGGAAACGCATCGAACGGCGCTCGACGATCCGCTCGAAGTGCTGCGGCGGCTCGGCGGACGCGAGATCGCGGCGATGGCCGGCCTCATTGTCGGTGCCCGGCTGCGGCGGGTGCCGGTGCTGCTCGACGGCTATGTCTGCGGTGCCGCGGCCGCCGTTCTTCGGGCGCTCGACCGCGAGGCCCTGGCCCATTGCCAGGCGGCGCACCGCTCCGCCGAGCCGGCGCATCGGCTGCTGCTGGAGCATCTCGGCCTCGTGCCGCTTCTGGATCTCGGCATGCGGCTGGGCGAGGCCTCGGGGGCGGCTGTGGCGATCGGTCTCTTGCGCGCCGCGCTCGCCTGTCACAATGGCATGGCGACATTCGCCACAGCCGGGGTCAGCCGCAGCGACAAGGCGCTATCACAAACGTACGGGGAGGAGACAGCATGACCAGTCTGCACAGGCTCTATATCGGCGGCGCCTGGGTCGAAGGCGCCACCACCGCGAGGAACATCAACCCTTCCGATCTCGACGACGTCATCGGCGAATACGCCTATGCCGATCGCGAACTCACCCGCCGGGCGATCGCCGCCGCCAGAGCCGCCGCTCCGGCCTGGGCGCGCAGCGGTATCCAGCAGCGCGCCGACATTCTCGATCGCGTCGGCAGCGAGATCCTGGCCCGCAAGGAGGAACTCGGCCGTCTGCTGTCGCGGGAGGAAGGCAAGACCCTGCCCGAAGGCATCGGCGAGGTGGCGCGGGCCGGGCAAATCTTCAAGTTCTTCGCCGGCGAGTGTCTGCGTTTCGGGGGTGAGGCGCTGCCCTCCGTGCGCCCCGGCATCCGCGTCGAGATGTCCCGCGAGCCGGTCGGCGTGGTCGGTCTGATCACCCCCTGGAACTTCCCGATCGCGATCCCGGCCTGGAAGATCGCGCCGGCTCTGGCCTTCGGCAACTGCGTCGTCTTCAAGCCGGCCGATCTGGTGCCCGGCAGCGCCTGGGCGCTGACCGAGATCCTCAGCCGCGCCGGGCTGCCGGCCGGGGTGTTCAATCTGGTCATGGGGCGGGGCTCGGTGGTCGGCGAGGCGATCCTCGAAGCGCCCGAGACCGACGCCGTGAGCTTCACCGGCTCGATCGAGACCGGCCGCCACATCGCCGCCGTCTGTGCCGCCGGCATGAAGAAGTTCCAGCTCGAAATGGGCGGCAAGAACCCGCTCGTGGTGCTGGACGACGC
>JALSRW010000155.1 GCA_026984595.1 Alphaproteobacteria bacterium | reverse complement strand
GCACACGGTTCTCATCGGCAATACCCTCTATGCCGGCGAGATCAAGAAATCGATCTTCACCGTGCTCAACTATCTGCTGCCCGAGCGCGGTGTCCTGCCCATGCACTGCTCGGCCAACACGAGCCCGAGTGGCCGGGTGGCCCTGTTCTTCGGCCTGTCGGGCACCGGCAAGACCACCCTCTCGGCGGATGCCGACCGCATTCTGATCGGTGACGACGAGCATGGCTGGTCGGAGCGGGGCGTGTTCAACTTCGAGGGCGGCTGCTATGCCAAGGTGATCCGTCTGCGGCGCGAGGCGGAACCCGAGATCTGGGCGGCCTCCAACCGTTTCGGCGCGATCCTCGAGAATGTGGTGCTCGACGCCGAAACGCTGGAGCCGGATTTCGAGGATGCCAGCCTGACCGAGAACACCCGCAGCTCCTATCCGCTCGATTTCATCCCCAATGCCAGTCGCGACGGGCGCGGCGGCCACCCCCGCGATATCGTCATGCTGGCCTGCGACGCCTTCGGCGTGCTGCCGCCCATCAGCCGCCTCACCCCGGCACAGGCCATGTACCACTTCCTCTCGGGCTACACCGCCCGGGTGGCCGGCACCGAGCGCGGGGTCACCGCCCCCAAGGCGACCTTTTCCGCCTGCTTCGGCGCCCCTTTCATGCCCCGTCATCCGAGTGTCTACGCCCGCCTGCTGGGCGAGTTCATGCATCGCCACGAGGTGCGTTGCTGGCTGCTCAACACCGGCTGGAGCGGCGGCGGCTACAGCGTCGGCGAGCGCATGCCGCTGTCCCTCACCCGCGCGCTCCTGCATGCCGCCCTGGCGGGCGAGCTGGATCGGGTTCCGACCCGCATCCATCCGGCCTTCGGCCTGGCCATGCCGACCGCCTGTCCGGGCATCGATCCGACGCTGCTCGATCCACGCGCGAGCTGGGCGGACAAGCGGGCCTATGACAAGGCGGCGGCCATCGTCGCCGATCTGTTCGCGCGGAACTTCGAGCAGTTCCGCGACCATGTCGGCGAGGAGGTGCTGCGCGCGGGTCTGCTCCCCGGCGGCGAGCGGGCGGGTACCACCGGCTAGGGAAGCCAGCCCACGGCAGCGGCCACCACCAGCACTTCCTGCCCGCCCTCCCAGATCATGTCGAGGGCGACATAGAGAACCAGGGCGAGGCCGATGTAGGCGATCCAGTGATGGCGCTCGATCAGCCGCGCGATGTAGCTGGCGGCGACGGCCATCAGGGCGATCGACAGCACCAGCCCGAAGACCATGATCCAGGGATGCTCGCGGGCCGCCCCGGCGACCGCCAGGACATTGTCGAGGGACATCGAGATATCGGCGGCGGCCACCTGCAATACCGCCGAGCCGAAGCTCTTGCGCTCCGCCCCCTCGCGCTCCCGCCCCTCGGCCGCGAGCTGCACCTCGATACTGCGGCCGCGGATCTCCCGCCACATCTTCCAGGCCACCCACAACAGCAGGAGCCCGCCGGCCAGCATCAGCCCGATGATCGCCAGGAGATCGACGGCAATCAGCGCGAAGGCGACGCGGGCGACGAGGGCCAGTGCGGCCCCCAGCGCAATGACGCGCCGCTGCTCGCGATGCGGCAGACCGGCCGCAGCCGAGCCCACCACCACCGCATTGTCACCGGCCAGCACGATGTCGATCATGATCACCGACAGGAAGGCGGTGAGCTGACTGGCGAGATCGGGATCCAACATGTTGCATCGTGCCTGCGGTTGCCGCGCCGCAACCTACCCGCAGGCAGCCGTAGGCGCCAGTCCCCGGCCGGCGCCCGCGGCGTCCGCCGGAAGATCGCCGATTGACCTCGGGTTCGCCTGGCGCCAAACGCCCTGACATGAACCCGACCGGCGCCCCCTCCCTGACCCTGGTTCTCGGCGGCATGCGCTCGGGCAAGAGCCGCCATGCCGAGCGGCTGGCCCGGGAAAGCGGGCTGGAGCCCGTCTATCTGGCCACCGCCCGGGCGCTCGATGCCGAGATGGCGGCACGCATCGCCGCCCATCGCCGCCGGCGTGGCGACGACTGGCGGACGGTGGAGGTACCGCTGGCCCTGCCCGAGGCGATCTGCGAGGAATCCCGTCCGGGACGCATCCTGCTGGTGGAATGCACGAGCATGTGGCTCAACAATCTGCTGATGGCCGAGGCCGATCTCCCCGCCAGCTTCGAACGATTCGAGGCGGCGCTGGCGGCACGCCGGTGTCCGGTCGTTCTGGTCGGGAACGAGGTGGGATTCGGGGTGGTTCCCGGCGACCCGCTGAGCCGGCGTTTCGTCGATCATGCCGGGGCACTGCACCAGCGGCTCGCGGTCCTCGCCGACCGGGTGGAACTGGTGGTCGCCGGCCTGCCGCTCGTCGTCAAACCCGCACCGGGGCGATAGACACCGATGCATCTTCTGCGTGCCACCGCCGTCAGCGGCACCGATATCGAGGAAGCGGTCGATCTCGACCAGAGCCCGGGCGAGATCGTGATCCTGTCGGCGGCCGACACCGAGCTCGGCTGTCTCGCCCGCGCCCATGCCGCCTGTGATGCGGATCTTCCGAGCCTGCGTCTCGCCAACTTCCTGAAGCTGTCGCACCCCTATTCGGTCGATCTCTACCTGGACAAGACGGTGCGGCGGGCGCGGCTCGTGCTGTTGCGGCTCCTGGGCGGCAGGAGCTACTGGAGCTACGGGCTGGAACAGATCGCCGCCGCCTGCGCGGAAGAAGGCATTCCGCTCATCGTGCTCCCCGGCGACGACAAGCCGGACCCGGAGCTGGCCCGGCTCACCAGCGTCGAGGCCGCGGCGGCCGCCCGTATCTGGGCGTATCTGACCCATGGCGGCATCGCCAATGCCGAACAGTGCCTGCGCTATCTGGCGAGCCTGATCGGTCACGATCTCGAATGGCACGAACCGATGCCCCTGCCGTCCGCCGCCGCCTGGCTTCCGGCAGAAGGGCTGCTCGAACCCGATGCGGTGCAGCGGCATCTGGCCCGCGGCCGGCCGATCGCTCCCATTCTGTTCTACCGGGCGCTGTTCGCGAGCGGCGACCTCGCGCCCATCGAGGTGCTGGTAGAAGCGCTGGAGGCGCGCGGGCTCACGGCACTGCCGATCTTCGTGACCAGCCTCAAGGACGAAACGGTCCAGGCTCGCCTCGATGTCCTCTTCGCCTCCCATCCGCCGGCGATTCTGCTGAATGCCACCGCCTTCGCCACCGGCAGCCCGGGTAGCGGCGCGGGCGGACCGCTCGCGCGCTTCCGTGTTCCGGTCCTCCAGCTCGTGTTCGCATCGCGCGATGCGGAAAGCTGGCGGGCCGATCCGCAGGGGCTCGGCCCACGGGATCTGGCCATGCATGTGGCCCTGCCCGAGGTCGACGGCCGTATCCTGTCGCGTGCCGTTGCCTTCAAGGAGCTGGCGAAGGTCGATCCGGCCACCGAATGCCCGCTGATGCGCTACGCTCCGCTGGCCGACCGGATCGAATTCACGGCCGGGCTGGCCGCGTCCTGGGTGCGGCTGGCTCGCACTCCTCCTGCCGAACGGCGCATCGCCCTGCTGCTCGCCAACTATCCGAACCGCGACGGACGCCTCGCCAACGGGGTCGGCCTGGACACCCCCGAAAGCTGCATCGCCGTGTTGCGGGCACTCGCCGAGGCCGGCTACGCGGTCGACGGCATCCCGGCCGACGGCAATGCGCTGATGGCCATGCTCCGGGAAGGGCCGACCAACCGCCTCGCCGGACGCGGCGACAGGAGGGTCGCCGTGCGGTTGCCGCTCGGCGACTATCGGCGCTGGTTCGCGACGCTGCCGGCGGCGCTGCGGGAGCGCATCGATGCGCGCTGGGGACCGCCCGAGGCGGATCCCCATCTCGAGGGCGAGGATTTCACGCTGGCGCTGCTGCCGTTCGGCAACATCATGGTCGGCATCCAACCGGCCCGCGGCTACCAGATCGATCCGGCGGCCACCTATCACAGCCCCGACCTGGTGCCGCCGCACGCCTATCTCGCCTTCTATCTCTGGCTGCGCGAGATCTGGGGATGCCATGCGGTGGTGCATCTCGGCAAGCACGGCAACCTCGAGTGGCTGCCCGGCAAGGCCCTCGCTCTGTCGGAGAGTTGCCTGCCGGAAGCGGTGCTGGGTCCCCTGCCCCATCTCTATCCCTTCATCGTCAACGATCCCGGCGAGGGCAGCCAGGCCAAGCGGCGGACGGCGGCGGTGATCCTCGACCATCTGACGCCGCCGATGACCCGCGCCGAGAGCTACGGACCGCTGCGCGAGCTGGAGCGGCTGGTGGACGAGTACTGGGAGGCCTCGCAGCTCGATCCGCGGCGCATGGAGCCGCTGGCCGAGGAGATCCTGCTGACCAGCCGCCGGCTCGGCCTCGACCGTGATCTCGGGCTGGAGATGGGCGAGGATGCCATGGCCTGGCTGCAGGACCTCGACAACCATCTCTGCGAGCTCAAGGAACTGCAGATCCGGGACGGGCTGCACATCTTCGGATGCTCACCGGGAGGCCCGCAGCGGATCGACCTGTTGACGGCCATCGCCCGCATTCCGCGCCCGGGCGGCAGGGAGGCGGACGCCTCGATTCTGCGCGCGCTCGCCGCCGATCTCGGGCTCGGAGAGTTCGATCCGCTGGACTGCCGGCCGGGCGCGCCCTGGCGGGGACCGCGGCCGTCGGTCCTCGCCGATCTCCTCGCCGATCCCTGGCGCAGCACCGGCGATACCGTCGAGCGGCTCGAACATCTGGCCCGCGCCCTGATCGCCGGCGCGTTCGCACCAGCCGCCGATTGGGAGCGAAGCCGCGCCGTACTGCACTGGGTAGGCGAACGGCTGGCCCCGGCTCTCGACCGTTCGGGCGAGGCGGAGATGGCTGCATTGCTTTGCGGCCTCGACGGCCGCTTCGTCGCTCCCGGCCCGAGCGGCGCGCCCACCCGGGGGCGGCCCGATGTGCTGCCCACCGGGCGCAATTTCTACGCCGTGGATACCCGCGCGGTGCCCACCCCCACCGCCTTCGCACTGGGCTGGAAGGCGGCCGAGGAAGTCATGACCTGGTATGCCCAGACTCACGGAGACTGGCCCCGGCGCCTCGTGCTGTCGGCCTGGGGCACCGCCAACATGCGCACGGGCGGCGACGACCTCGCCCAGGCTCTGGCACTCCTGGGCTGCCGGCCGGTCTGGGAACCCACGAGCCACCGGGTGACCGGGGTGGAAGTGGTTCCGGCGACGGTGCTGGGCCGCCCGCGGGTGGATGTGACGCTGCGGGTCTCGGGCTTTTTCCGCGACGCCTTCCCCGCCCAGATGGAGCTCTTCGACGATGCGGTGCGGGCGGTCGCATCCCTCGACGAACCGCCGGAAGTGAACCCGCTGGCGGCCGCCGCGAGGTCCCGCCGGGCGCAGCTCGAAGCGCAAGGGATTCCCGCCGAGCGGGCGCGGCGTCTGGCCACCCTGCGTCTCTTCGGCTCCATGCCCGGAGCCTACGGGGCGGGGCTCCAGGCGCTGATCGACGAAGGCGGCTGGCACGGCCGCGGCGATCTCGCCGAGGCCTTTCTCGCCTGGAGCGGCTTCGCCTACGGGCGCGGTCTCGAGGGCGACGAGGCCGGTGGTGCCTTGCGGGAACGGCTCGGAACGGTCGATCTGGTGCTCCACAACCAGGACAATCGCGAGCACGACATCCTGGATTCGGACGACTACTACCAGTTCATCGGCGGGCTGGTGGCGGCCGCCGCGGAGCTCTCCGGTCGCGAACCGGAAGTGCTGTTCGGCGATCATTCGCGTCCCGAGACGCCGCGGGTGCGTCGTCTCAAGGAGGAGATCGGCCGGGTGGTCCGGGGCCGTGCCGCCAACCCCAAATGGATCCGCGGCGTGATGCGGCACGGCTACAAGGGAGCCTTCGAGATGGCCGCCACCGTCGATTATCTGTTCGCCTTCGCCGCCACTACCCGCCTCGTCGAGGACCATCATTTCGACGCCCTGTTCGAGGCCTACCTGCTCGATCCCGAGGTGCGCGACTTCCTCGCCGACAACAATCCCGACGCGCTGCAGGAGATGGCGGCCCGGTTCGCCGAGGCGATGGAGCGCGGGCTCTGGCATCCCCGCGGGAACCGGGTGGCGGCGATCCTCGACGAGATCCGCGCCGGCCGGCGCTGAGCCGACGCGGCTCGGGTTCTCAGTCGAGACGGGTCAGGATCGCCCGCAGCCTGCCCACCATCTCCTCGATGTCCGCCCGCGTCGCGATCAGGGGCGGGGACAAGGCGATGGTATCGCCGGTGATGCGGATCATCATGTCGTGATCGAAGAAGGCGCGGACCATGGCCTCGTAGCCGCGCGCGCCGGGAGCTCCCTCGCGCGGCGACAGCTCGACGGCGCCCATCAGGCCGAGGTTGCGGATGTCGACGACGTTGGGGCAGTCCCGCAGGGAATGCACGGCCTCCTCGAAATGCGGCGCCAACTCGGCCGCATTCTCGAACAGCCGCTCCTCGCGATAGGTGTCGAGCGCGGCCAGCGCCGCCGCACTGGCCACCGGATGCGCCGAATAGGTGAAGCCGTGGAACAGCTCGATGGCGTGGTCCGGGCCGTTGTTGTCGGTGACGATGGCATCGTAGATGGCCTTTCTGGCCATCACCGCCCCCATCGGAATGGTGCCGCCGGTGAGCCCCTTGGCGGTGGTCACCAGATCCGGCTGCACCCCGAAATATTCCGAGGCCGAACCCTTGCCGAGCCGGCCGAAGGCGGTGATCACCTCGTCGAAGATGAGCAGGATGCCGTGCCGTTCGGTGATCTCCCGCAGCCGCTCGAGATATCCCACCGGCGGCGGATAGACGCCGATCGATCCGGCCACCGGCTCGACGATCACCGCGGCGATGGTCGAGGCGTCGTGGAGCTCGATGATCCGCTCCAGCTCGTCCGCCAGATGCGCCCCCCATTGCGGCTGGCCGCGGGAGAAGGCGGTGTGTTCGAGCACCCGCGTGTGGGGCAGATGATCGACGCCGGGCAGCAGCGGCCCGTACCATTTGCGGTTGGCGCCGATGCCCCCCACCGAGATGCCGCCGAAGCCGACCCCGTGATAGCCGCGCTCGCGGCCGATCACCCGGGTGCGGCTGCCCTGGCCGATCACCCGCTGGTAGCAGAGCGCGAGCTTGAGCGCGGTATCGACCGACTCCGATCCCGAATTGGTGAAGAAGGCGTAGTCGAGATCGCCGGGGAAGAGATCGCGCAGCCTGGCCGCCAGCTCGAAGGCGTGGGGATGGCCGAACTGGAAGGAGGGGGCGAAATCGAGCTCGCCGATCTGACGGCGCACCGCCTCCACCACCCGCCGCGGTGCGTGGCCCGCATTGCAGCACCAGAGACCGGCGGAACTGTCGAGGATCCGGCGGCCGTCGGGGGTCAGATAATGCAGCCCCTCGGCCGCGCTGATCAGCCGCGGCTCCTTCTTGAAATGCCGGTTGGGCGTGAACGGCATCCAGAACGGTTCGAGATCGTTCGGCGCCTGGGCCAGTTGCTCGGTCGGCATGACGGCTCTCCCCCGCTTTTCGCCACACGCTCCCGCCACCGGAGGGGCGGCCATGGGCGCGGGCCATTTCGCTATGGCTGCACGACGCTTACGCCACTCCCCGGGCAGGCGTAAAGGGGGCGCCCGGCGACGAAGGTGGCTTCCACGATCCGCTCGTCGCCGAGGATGGCGAGTGCCAGCAGCAGCTCCGACACTGCTTCCGCGGCCCCCGCCTCCAGACGGTGCGCGAGCGCCGGCCGCCGTCGCGGATCGAGGACCACCACATCGGCGATGGATCCGGGGGTGAGATTGCCGATCTCTCCTTCGAGACCGAGCGCCCGCGCATTGCCCAGTGTCGCCATGTAGAAAAGACCGGCGGGGTCGGCGTTCCCGCCCCGGAGCCTCGTCACCTTGTAGAGCTCGGCCATGGTCTGCAGCATGGAATAGCTGGTGCCGCCGCCGATATCGGTGGCCAGCGCCGTACGCACCGGGCGTCGGCGGTCGCGGAGCGCCTCGAGATCGACGAGACCGCTGCCGAGGAAGCTGTTGGAGGTGGGGCAGAGCGCGGCCACCGAAGCGGTCTCCCAGAGGCGCCGCAGCTCCGCCTCGCCGAGATGGATGCAATGTCCGAACAGCGAGCGGGGGCCCAGGAGCCCGAACCGGTCGTAGACCGCGGTGTAACTCTCGGCCCAGGGGAAGAGCCGCCCTACGGTGGCGATCTCCGAGCGCTGCTCGGCCAGATGGGTCTGCAGATAGAGGCCCGCATGTTCGCGCAACAGCGCCCCCGCCGCCTCGAGCTGGGCCTCGCTGGAGGTGACGGCGAAGCGTGGGGTGACAGCATAAGCGAGGCGACCGCGCCCGTGCCAGCGCGCGATCAGGGCCTTGCTCTCGCGATAGCCGCTCTCGGCATCGTCACGCAGATCGGGCGGCGCGTTTCGATCCATCATCACCTTGCCGGTGACGATCCGCATGCCGCGGGCCAGCGCTTCCTCGCACAATGCGTCCACCGAGCCGGGATGGATCGTGCAGTAGACGGCGGCCCCGGTGGTGCCGTTTCGGAGCAGTTCGTCGAGAAAGAACCGGGCGCTGCTGCGCGCATGCTCGGGATCCGCGAATGCCGCCTCGGCGGGGAAGGTGTGGCGCGCCAGCCAGTCGAGGAGATCGATTCCGTGGGCCGCCACCACGCGGGTCTGGGGATAGTGGACATGGGCATCGATGAAGCCGGGCAGGATCAGCCGGCCGGAGAAATCATGACAAACCACGCCCTCTCCGAGCGCCTCGCGCAACGTATCGGCCGGACCGAGGGCGGCGATCCTGCCGTCTTCGATCAGCAGCAGCCCGTCGGCGATATCCTCGATCGCCGCCGTGCCCTCCTCCGCGGGATCGCCGAGGGCATGGAGGATCCGCCCTCTGAGGGCCGTGCAGCGGTGCGAGGCGGCGCGTTTCACCGGCCTATCTCACCTGCCGCCCAGCGTCCGAGCAGCGCCCGCTCCTGCTCGGTCATCCCGGTGACATTGGCGGGCGGCATGGCCCGCGTCCACACCGCCTGCAGCGCGATCCGCTGTGCCTGCAGACGCAGCAGGCGCGGATCGTCGAAGCGCACGCCCCGGGGCGGGACGACGATCCCCTCCCAGACCGGCTCGGCGGAATGACACATGCTGCAGCGGGTCTCGACGATCTCCCGGGCCAGGGCCGAAAGGTCCGCATCGGCCGGCGCGTCGTTGCGCGCCGCCGCCTGCGGCAGGGTGAGCCAGGCGAGAGCGGCCATCGCCAGCGCGGCCGTCGCCCAGCTCCACCAGGAACCGCGCTCGCCGCGATGCCGGGCGTTGAAGAAATGACGCACCGAAAAGCCCGCCAGCAGCACGAGCGCCGCCACCAGCCACACCCGGCCGGTGGCGAACACCAGCGGATAATGGTTGGCGATCATGAAGAACACCACCGGCAGAGTGAGATAGTTGTTGTGCAGGGAACGCTGCTTGGCCTGGCGTCCGAGAACGGGATCGGGATCCCTGCCGGCGATCAGTGCGGCCACCACCTTGCGCTGGTTGGGAATGATCACATGGCCGACATTGGCGGCCATGATGGTTCCCAGCAGCGCTCCCAGATGGAACACCGCGGCCCGGCCGCTGAAGATTTGCGACAACAGCCAGGCGACGAGCACGATCAGCAGGCTGCCGACCGCCGCCAGCCGGAGGTCGCTGCGCCCAAGCGGCGAGCGGCACAACGTCTCGTACGAGAGATACCCCACTACCAGCACGGCGATGCTGGTGCCGATGGCCACCGCCGCCGACAGATCGAGCACCGCCGGATCGACCAGCAACAGCTCGGCGTTCCAGTAGTAGTAGGCGAGCATCAGCAGGAAGCCACTGATCCAGGTGGTATAGGCCTCCCACATGAACCAGGTCAGCTTTTCCGGCAGCTCCGGTGGGGCGACGGTGTATTTCCACATCCGGTAGAAGCCGCCGCCATGCACCTGCCAGGCCTCGCCGGCGACCCCCTCGGGCAGCGCCGGCCGCCGTTGCAGACCGGCGTCGAGGGCGATGAAGTAGAACGAGGTGCCGATCCAGGCCATGGCCGCGATCACGTGCAGCCAGCGCAGGATCAGGCTCGACCATTCGAGAAGGACGGAATCCACCTGGCAGGGCTCCCTCGATGCGTGCGGCGCCATCCTGGCCAGACGATCCGCCCCTGACAAGCGCGCCAGGCCGGCGGGGGTGCAATCGCGGACGGGACGGGCGACGGCGCGCGCCTTCCGGTTTTTTGCTCGTGCGAACCGCGGGTTGCCCGGCATGCCGCTACCCTTGGGTACGCATCGGCCGTGGCACAACTACCTTCACGCGAATAGCCAACGGTTGTATAAACAGGCCCGTATTCTAATTTAACGAAGTCGCAAGACAACGAAACTAACCTGTTGGGTGGAACGTCAGAGCCGGGTGGTGCCGACTATCGCGCGAGCGTATCCGTCGACCGGCCTGACCAGTCCGGAGCGGGTTCCTATCCGCTCCGGCAGGAAAGGAGTGAGTCATGACGGCAACCATGGCAAGACCGAAGAACGAGGCCCGGCCGGGCCGGTCGCGCGCCCAGGAAGTGGACCGCCATGTCGGCGCACGGATGCGCGAGCGGCGCATCATGCTGGGACTGACCCAGCAGCAGATGGCCGAGCTGATCGGGGTCACCTACCAGCAGGCCCACAAATACGAGAAGGGCATCAACCGGATCGCCGCCGGTCGGCTGTTCACCATCGCCCAGGCGCTCGGGGTCGATGTCGGCTACTTCTTCGAGGGCATGGAGACCGAGCGGGACTTCAAGCCGACACCGCAGCAGCGGATGCTCCTGGAGCTGGCCCGCAATTTCATCGCCCTGCCCAACCGTAAGTACCAGGAGGCGATCTGCAACCTGGCCCGTGCCCTGGCCAGCGTCGAGGAACCTCCGAGCGATCCGCTGAAGGGCATCTGAGCCCGCGCTGCGGCGGATCGCGGTGGGGCCGCCCCCGCGGGGTGGTCCCCGGCGTGCCCCGCTCGTCGTCGGGCCGCTCCGGCGGGCCGCGGAGGTCCGCCGCCGCGGCGCGACCTTGCCTCCTGCCTCCTGCCTCGGCTAGGGTCTGGCCCGAGCGAAGCCAGCCATCCGGGGAGGAAAAACATGCAGTTCAAGACCTTGTTGCTGACCGGCGCGTTCCTGCTGGCCGGTCAGCAGGCCGACGCTCTGGTTCTCAAGGCCTCGCATCAATGGCCCGGGGGGAAGGGCGATGTGCGCGACGAGATGGTGCAGATCATCAAGCGCGAGGTCGAGGCCGCCAATGTCGGCATCGAGATCAAGGTCTATCCGGGCAAGTCCCTCTACAAGCCCAAGGAACAGTGGGCGGCGATGGTCAAGGGCCAGCTCGACATCTCGGCCTTCCCGCTGGACTATGCCTCGGGCCGCCATCCCCAGTTCAGCGCCACCCTGATGCCGGGTCTGGTGCGCAATCACGAGCGGGCGCGACGCCTCAACGATTCGCCCTTCATGGACGAGATCAAGAAGATCATCGACGACGCCGGAGTGGTGGTGATCTCCGACGCCTGGCTCGCCGGCGCCTTCGGCTCCAAGAAGGGCTGCATCCGGGGACCGGATTCGGTGAAGGGCCTGGTGATGCGGGCTGCCGGGCCGATGTTCGAGGAAATGCTGGCGGCCGCCGGCGCCTCCATCGCCTCGATGCCCAGCTCCGAGATCTATACCGCCATGCAGACCGGTGTGCTCGATGCCGCCAACACCAGCTCCGGCAGCTTCGTCTCCTACCGCCTCTACGAGGTGGTCAAATGTCTCACCGCGCCCGGCGCGAACGCGCTGTGGTTCATGTACGAGCCGATCCTGATGTCCAAGAAGACCTGGAACAAGCTCGATGACGCCCAGCGCCAGGCCTTCGTCGCGGCCGGTCAGAAGGCCGAGGATTTCTTCTTCGAGGAGGCCAAGAAGCTCGACCAGAAGATGATCGACGTCTTCTCCAAGGCGGGGGTCGAGGTCATCGAGATGAGTGGCGACGAGTTCGACGCCTGGCTCGATGTCGCCAAGAAAAGCGCCTACAAGAAGTTCAGCGAAGAAGTCGAGGGCGGCGCCAGGCTGATCGAGCTGGCCCTTTCCGTCGAATAGCACGCAGCCGGGCGGCCGGCCCGCCCCGCCGGGCGGGCGGGCCGGCCTCTTTCGTCGCTCGGGGGACGACCACCAGTCCGGGATGTTCGGCATGGAGGCATTTGCGCGTCTGGTGCGCGGGATCTCGCTGGCGGCGGGGCTGTTCGCCGCCGGCCTCCTGGCGGCGGCGGTGCTGGTGGTCTGTCAGATGGTGTTCATGCGCTACCTGCTCGGCGCCTCGACCGTCTGGCAGACCGAGTTCGTGACCTATGCGGTGGTCGCCAGTACCTTCCTAGGCAGCCCCTATGTGCTGGCCCTCAAGGGCCATGTGATGGTCGATCTGGTGCCGCATTATCTGCAGCGCAGGGGCCGTTTCCTCCTGGCCGTGCTGGCCCATCTTCTGACCCTGCTGTTCTGCCTGGCGCTCTTCTGGCAGGCCGCCCTCTACTGGTGGGAGACCTGGGCCGAAGGCTGGACCACGGATACGGTGTGGGCGCTGCCGCTCTGGATCCCGGTGCTGCCGCTGCCGGTCGGCGCTTTTCTGCTGGT
Organism: Alphaproteobacteria bacterium; assembly: GCA_026984595.1. Taxonomy (GTDB): domain Bacteria; phylum Pseudomonadota; class Alphaproteobacteria; order Geminicoccales; family Geminicoccaceae; genus JALSRW01. The sequence continues at coordinate 4,410 of JALSRW010000155.1, read as the reverse complement.
GCTCCAGCTCACCGCCGATCTCGGAATGCTCGTGAGCGGTCGCGCCGAGCCCTTCGGCAAGATCGGGGCCAGCGCCCTGTGAGCCCCCTCGAGATCGGCATTCTGGTGGGGGTCGCCACCATCCTCGTGCTCGGGGCGGGGGTGCCCATCGCCTTCGGCCTGGGCCTCGTCTCGATCGGCTTCCTGGTGGCCTTCGAGGGGACCGATGCCCTGTCCCTGCTGGCCGAAACCTTCTTCGCCGGGATCGCCGAATTCTCGCTGGTCTCGATCCCCATGTTCATCCTGATGGGGGCGGCGGTGGCGGGATCTCCCGCCGGCCGCGATCTCTATGCCGCCCTCGACCGCTGGCTGTGGCGGCTGCCGGGCGGGCTGATCATCGCCAACATCGGCGCCTGTGGCATCTTCGCCGCCCTCTCCGGATCCTCGCCGGCGACTTGCGCTGCGATCGGCAAGATGGGCATTCCCGAGATGCGCAGCCGCGGCGTGCCCGACGAGCTGGCCACCGGAGCCATCGCCGCCGGCGGCACGCTCGGCATCCTGATCCCGCCCAGCATCACCATGATCGTCTACGGCATCGCCACCGAGACCTCGATCGGTCGGCTGTTCCTGGCCGGCATCCTGCCGGGGTTGATGCTGACCTCCCTGTTCATGGCCTGGTCGCTCTATCTGAGCTGGCGCCGGGGCTGGAGTTTCGGCGCCCGCGAACGGGGCTACGGCTGGCGCGAGAAATTCGAGGTGCTGCCGCGGGTGCTGCCCTTCCTGGCGATCGTCGTCGGCGTTCTCTACGTGCTGTACGGCGGGATCGCCACCCCCTCGGAAGCGGCCGGAGTCGGCGCCGCGCTCTGCCTGCTGCTGGTGGTGGTCGTCTATCGCATCACCGATCCGCGGCATCTCTGGGCGATCCTCCGGGACAGTACCCGGGAATCGGTGATGATCATGCTGATCATCGCCGCCTCGGCCCTCTTCTCCTATATGCTCTCGAGCCTGTTCATCACCCAGGCGGTAGCGGAGACCATCGCTTCCCTGGATGTCAACCGCTGGGTGCTGATGGGCATCATCAACCTGTTCCTGCTGGTGGCCGGCTTCTTCCTGCCGCCGGTGGCGGTGATCGTGATGACCGCCCCCATTCTGTTGCCGATCATCACCCAGGCGGGCTTCGACCCGTACTGGTTCGCGGTGATCTTCACCATCAACATGGAGATCGGCCTCATCACCCCGCCCGTGGGGCTCAACCTCTATGTGATCAACAGCATCACCCCCGACGTGCCGCTGCCGGTGGTCCTGCGGGGAGCATTGCCCTTCATGCTGATGATGGTCCTCGGCATGGTTCTGCTCGCCCTGTTTCCGCAGATCGCCACCTGGCTTCCCGATCAGCTCATGGGACCCGCGCGGTTCGGGTAATGCCGCCGCACCCGGCTGGCGCAAATCGCAGCCGTTCCGTATCCAGAGATCGAACATGCGGGGGAGTGCGATGATCGACCTCTACACCTGGAGTACGCCCAACGGTCGCAAGATCTCGATCATGCTGGAGGAATGCGGCCTCGCTTACGAGGTGCATCCGATCGACATCGGCAAGGGCGAGCAGTTCGATCCCGATTTCCTGAAGATCAGTCCCAACAACAAGATCCCGGCCATCGTCGATCGCGACAACGGCTGGAGCGTGTTCGAGTCGGGCGCCATCCTGATCTATCTCGCCGAGAAGAGCGGCCGGTTCCTGCCGCCGGAGCCGAAGAAGCGCCTGCAGACTCTCGAATGGCTGATGTTCCAGATGGGCGGCGTGGGGCCGATGTTCGGCCAGGCCCATCACTTCCTGAAGTTCCATCCCGGCGAATGCCCCTATGCCGAGGAGCGCTACCACAGGGAAACCCTGCGCCTCTACGGGGTGATGGACCGGCGGCTGGGCCAGAGCCCGTATCTCGCCTGCGAGGAGTACACCATCGCCGATATCGCGACCTGGCCCTGGGTTTCCCGGTTCGAGTGGCAGCGCGTCGCGCTCGACAGCTTCCCCAATGTGCGCAGGTGGTATCTGGAAATCGCGGCACGGCCGGCCGTCGTGCGCGGCTACGATGTTCCGAAACGCAACCAGCGGATCCCGGTGCCTCGATGAGCCTCGTCGATCCCCCTCCCGTCGAACGCGTTCGGGAGGTTCTCGCGGCAAAAGGCGATCGCGAGCGGATCATCGAGCGCACCGAACCCGCGGCCACCGCAGCGGATGCGGCCCGCGCCCTGGGCGTCGCGCTCGGCGCCATCACCAAGCCCCTGCTGTTGGAGACCGGTTTCGATCCGGCGCTGGTGGCGATCGCCGGGGACCGCCGATGCCGGGAGGGCAGACTTCCCGAGCTCTTCGACCTCGAGGGCGATGTCCGTAGAGCCGATGCGGAGCGGGGAAAGAAGATCACCGGCTTCCCCATCGGCGGGGTGGCGCCGGTGGGCTCGCTGACGCCGCTGCCGCCGGTGATCGACCGCGGTCTCGGACGGTTTCCGCGGATCTGTGCGGCCGCCGGTCATCCCCGCTGCGTCTTCGAAACGGAATTCGACGAACTCCTGCATCTGACCGGTGGCAAGCCGAGTGACGAGATCTCCGAATGACGCGAAAGGCGCCTGATTGACGGCCGCATGCGGCATCTCTAGATAGACCTCGATCGGAGACGTGGCCGAGTGGCTGAAGGCGGCGGTTTGCTAAACCGTTGTACGGTGACAAGCCGTACCGAGGGTTCGAATCCCTCCGTCTCCGCCAACGCGATCGAAGGACGCCGGGCCGTGAGCGGAGCGATCGAACGCCCCCCGTGTTTCCTTCCCCGAAGCGAGGATCTTCCCTCCCGGCGGTATCGCCGGCGGCGGTTGCGATGACCGCGCCCTCGAAGGTTCCCGAGCGAGGATTTCCTCCGAACGAGTTCACCGCCCGCACCCGCCGTGCGCAGGACCGCATGGCAGCATGCGACATGGCCGGCATGCTGCTCACGACGGAACCCGAAATCCGCTACTTCACCGGGTTTCACACCGGATTCTGGCAGAGCCCGACGCGACCCTGGTTCCTGTTCCTGCCGGTAGAGGGCGAGCCCGTCGCCGTCATCCCCGAGATCGGCCTGCCGGTGATGCGGCGAACCTGGATCGAGGACATTCGGAGCTGGCCGGCCCCCCGGCCCGAGGACGATGGGCTGAGCCTGCTGATCGAGCTCCTGGCGCCGCTCGCCCGAAAGCGCCGGCGGCTCGGCGTGCTCAAGGGGCCCGAGACGCATCTCCGCATGCCCCTCGGCGATTACGAACGGCTGCTCGCGGCCCTGCCCGGTCTCCGGATCGTCGATGCCACGCCGATCGTTCGCGCGCTGCGCATGGTGAAGACGCCGGCCGAGATCGAGAAGATCGCCCATGCCTGCGCGATCGGCGCAAGCGCTTTCGCACGGCTGCCGGAGTTCGCCCGCCCGGGCGTGCCGCTCGAGGATCTCTTTCGCACCTTCCGCCGGGAGACGCTGGCCCGGGGTGCAGATGAAGTACCCTACCTTGCCGGCGGCGCCGGTCCGGGAGGGTACGAGGATGTGATTTCGCCGCCCTCCCGCCGCCCTCTGGCGCAAGGCGACATCCTGATGCTCGATCTCGGCCTGCGCTGGGACGGCTATTTCTGCGATTTCGACCGCAACTTCGCCATCGGAAGGGCGGAGGACGCGGCCCGCCGTGCCTACGATCTGCTGTGGCGGGCCACCGAAGCGGGCATCGCCGCCACCCGTCCCGGCGCCACCTGCCGCGAGCTGTACCGGGCCATGCGGGCGGTGCTCGCCGAAGCGGGCGAAGGAGACGGCAACATCGGCCGCCTCGGCCACGGGCTCGGAATGCAGCTCACCGAATGGCCGTCGCTCATGGAAGGAGACGATACGGTGATCGAGGAGAACATGGTCCTCACCCTCGAGCCCTCGCTTTCCTGCGGTGGCAATCGCATGATGGTGCAGGAGGAGAATGTGGTGGTCGGTCCGCGGGGCGCGCGGCTGCTGACGCCCCGGGCGGCGCCGGAGCTGCCCGTGATCCGGGGATGAGCGGGTGAAGCCGGATTTCGACACGGACGAGGGAATCGGCCGGCGTGCCAGCCTCGGTGTCCTGGTGCTGGCCGAAGACGCCACGGTGGAGCCGGAGCTCGCCCGGATCACCGCGCTCGAAGGCGTCGCGCTCTACCACAGCCGCATCCCCGTGGCGGCGGAGGTGCGCCCCGACACCCTCGCCCGCATGGAACGCGAGCTGCCCGATGCGGTACGTCTGTTGCCGACCACCGCGGATCTCGAGGTCGTCGCCTACGCCTGCACCTCGGGGGCGACGGTGCTGGGATCCGAAGCCGTCTCCCGGGCAATCGGGACCGTCCTTCCGCGCGCCCGCGTCACCGATCCCTTGGCGGCGATCCTCGCCGCCGGCCGCGCGCTGGAG
>JALSRW010000154.1 GCA_026984595.1 Alphaproteobacteria bacterium | reverse complement strand
GGTTCGTCTCGCCAAGGAGGCGGTACTGCAGGCGAGCGAGGCGCTTTTGGCCCGGGGCCTCGCCTTCGAGCGCAAGGCGTTTGCCATCCTCTTCGCCACCGAGGACCGCAAGGAAGGGATCGCCGCCTTCTTCGAGAAACGGAAGCCCGTGTTCCGCGGGCGCTGAGGGGCCGGTGCCGCGGGCCGACTGCGTCGCCTTTCCGAAGCGCATCCTGCCACGTCCGAGCCTGTGCTGGACCGGCCACCGCAAGGTCCATCGCACGGTCTGCGAGCGCCTTTCGCGAAGATTGCGCGAACGCGGGCTCGCCGAGCTCGAAGCCTTTGAACGACGCAGCCGGCTGGAAGGCTTTTCTCCGGCGGCGGCAGGGCTTGCCGTCCATCGCCGCCTTTCCCGACTCCCGTGCCGGGGCGGCTTCCTCCGGCGATGCGGCCGCGGCCGCATGCCGGATTCGAGCTCGCTGCGGCGCCTCAGCCGCGCGGGTCGATCTGGCAGCGGGGGCAGTAGAAGCTGGTGCGACCGCCGATCCGGAGGGTCTCGAGGGGGGTATCGCAGCGCGGGCAACGCGCCCCTTTCTCCCGCCTTTTCGTGAGATAATCGTCGGGCAGCCGCTCGACATAGCGCTCGGCTGCGGCACCGCAATCGACCGCCGTCCGCAGCACCTCCCGCATCACCGCGAACAGCCGTCTGCGCCACTCCTCGTCGAGGGCCGAGACCGGCACATCGGGACGCAGACCGGCCTGGAACAGAATCTCGTCGGCGTAGACATTGCCGATGCCGGCGATGCGCGCCTGATCCATCAGCGCCGCCTTGACGCTGCGCCGTCCGCGACCGAGGGCCTCGGCGAACCGTTCGGCGGTGAGGGCGGGATCGAGGGCATCGGGGCCGATCCCCTCGGCCTCGAGCCAGGCTTCGACATCCTCGACCAGCCCCACATGGCCCAGCCGCCGCACATCGACATAGGCCAGATGCGGCCCCTGCTCGAAGCGGTAGAGGATGCGCGCATGGGCGGGTGCGTCCTCACGGAAAGGCGCGAGCGCTCCGGTCATGCCGAAATGCATCCAGAGATGCCCGCCACGGCCACGCCGTGCGAACAGGTTCTTGCCGTGACGGCGGGTGCCGGTCAGCCGGTCACCGGCCAGAGCCCGGGCGAAGTCGGCCGGACCGACATCGGCCAGCATCCCGACATCGAGAACCTCGACGGCGGCGATCCTCCGGTTCAGACCGTGGCGTTCGAGAACACGCCGGTAGATCTCGACATCGGGCAGCTCGGGCATGGCGACCTCCCGTCCGACAGATTGCCATCGGTACCGCGCGCTTCAAGCTCCGGCCGCCATGTCCGGAAGGGCGAACCCGGCGACGAGGATGTTCGGATCGCCGGACAGGAGACCGCCGCCGGGCCGGCGAAATCCGCCCGGAAACGGCAGTTTGCCGATTGGCACGGGCCATGCATGGACCGCGGACGTCCGGAAAACAACGGGAGGACCAAGGTGAAACGTTGCAAACTCATGGTGGACCTGGGGCGGCGGCAGTTCCTCCGGGGCAGCGCTGCCACTGCCGCGGGCGCGGCGGTGGCGACGGTCGCCGGCGGCAGCAAACCGGCCGCCGCGCAAGGAAGCGCACGGGTCGCCTACCCCTCGGCGCGTCTCGCCAACATCAAGGATCTCACGGTCAACGAGCCGCTCGAGGTGACGTACCCCGACGCCGATGCGCCGGGCGTGCTCCTCAAGCTCGGCCGCCCGGTCGAAGGCGGCGTCGGCCCGGACGGCGATATCGTCGGCTTCACCACGGTCTGCCCGCACAAGGGCTTCCCGCTGCATTACACGGCCGCGGAGCGGGTGTTCGACTGCCCGGGGCATTATTCGCGCTTCGATGCCGAAAAAGGTGGCCAGCAGATCTGGGGGCAGGCGACCCAGAACCTGCCGCAATACGATCTGCGGGTGGACGAGAAAGGCGACATCTACGCCGAGGGCGTCGATGAGCTGCTCTACGGCCGCCTGTCCAACGTGCTCGGTTGAGGGAGGCGAACCATGGCCTACAAGCGCAATGTCGACCGGCTCCCGATCGTCCCCGCCGACGCCAAGGAGCATGTCGCCGTCTGCCACTTCTGCATCGTCGGCTGCGGCTACAAGGTCTACACTTGGGACGTCAATCGCGAAGGCGGCACCAGGCCCGACCAGAACGCCTTCGGCGCCGATCTTTCGCAGCAGCAGGGGGCGCTGACTCCCGCCTGGTACTCCCCCTCCATGTACAACATCGTCAAGCAGAACGGCCGGGACGTGCACATGGTGTTCAAGCCGGACCCCGACTGCGTGGTCAATCAGGGGCTGGCCTCGATACGGGGAGCACGGATCGGCGAGAATTCGTATTCGACAGTGACCGGCAGCCAGCTCAACCGGCTGACCGACCCCATGGTCTGGCGCTACGGGCAGATGCAGCCGACGAGCTGGGACGACGCCCTCGATCTGGTCGCTCGGGTGACCGCACGGGTGATCAAGGAGTACGGCGAGGACGGGGTGTTCGTCTCCGCCTTCGATCATGGCGGCGCGGGCGGCGGCTACGAGAATACCTGGGGTACCGGCAAGCTCTATTTCGGGGCGATGAAGATCCGGAACATCCGCATCCACAACCGCCCCGCCTACAATTCGGAGGTCCATTCCAGCCGCGACATGGGGGTGGGCGAGCTCAACAACGCCTACGAGGATGCGGAACTCGCCGATACCATCGTCGCCGTCGGCACCAATCCGCTGGAGACCCAGACCAACTATTTCCTGGCCCACTGGGTTCCGAACCTGCGCGGCACCTCGCTGGAGAAGAAGAAAAGGATGCTGCCGGACGAGCCACACGAGCCGGGCCGCATCATCATCGTCGATCCCCGTCGTACGGTGACGGTGAATGCCTGCGAGGTGGAGGCCGGCAAGGACCGGGTTCTGCATCTGGCGATCAATTCCGGCACCGATCTGGTGTTGTTCAACGCCCTTCTCACCTACATCGCCGATCAGGGCTGGATCGACCGGGAGTTCATCGAGAAGCACACGGTGGGTTTCGAGGAAGGGCCGGCGGAGACGCCGCTGTTCCCGGCTCGCGCCGATTCGGGCGTGCTCGCCGAGCGCTGGCCGGGCTTCAACGAAGTGCTGGCCGAGATCCGCACCAGCCCCGAGCAGGCGGCGGAGATCTGCGGCGTGCCGGCCGCCGACATCGTCAAGGCCGCCCGCTGGATCGCCGAGCCCAAGCCCGGCGGCAAGCGGCGCCGCACCATGATCGGCTACGAGAAGGGGGTGATCTGGGGCAACGACAATTACCGGACCATCGCCTCGCTGGTGAACCTGGCGCTGGCCACCGGCAACATCGGTCGCGAGGGAGGCGGCTGCGTGCGCCTCGGCGGCCATCAGGAGGGCTATGTCCGGCCCGACTATCCGGGCGGTCGTCCCGCGCCCTATATCGACAAGCTGCTGATGGAGGGCAAGGGCGGCGTCCACCACATCTGGGGTTGCGATCACTTCAAGACGACGCTCAACGCCACCGAGTTCAAGCGCGCCTACAAGAAGCGCACGGACATGGTGAAGGACGCCATGAACAGCGTCGGCTGGAGTGACCGCCGGGCGCTGGTCGATGCCATCATGTGGGCGGTGCGCCAGGGCGGCCTGTTCGCCGTGGATGTCGACATCAAGCCCACGAAGATCGGCCAGCACTGCCATGTCTGGCTGCCGGCCGCCACCCAGGGCGAGATGAACCTGACCTCGATGAACGGTGAGCGGCGGATGCGCATTAC
>JALSRW010000153.1 GCA_026984595.1 Alphaproteobacteria bacterium | reverse complement strand
AATGGGGGATGCCGCCCACCACATCGGCGCCGAGGGCGACCGCCTCGCGCATCAGCTCTTCGCCGCCCTCGAAGGAGTAGACCGAGAGCTGCGGAAAGGCCACGAGCTGGATGTCGATGAGCTCGGCCACTTCGCGCTTGATCGCGAGCAGGGTCCGGAGTGCCGTCAGCTTCGGATCGCAGACATCGACATGGGAGCGGATGTGGGTCACGCCATGGGCGACGAACCAAGGGAGCGCCTTGAGGACCCGGCCGCGGATGTCCTCCGGAGTGAGGCGCTTTACCCGCTCCGCCCAGATCGCGATGCCCTCCCACAGGCTGCCGGATTCGTTGGGACGCGGATCGCCTTCGGTGAGGATGGCATCGAGATGGATGTGGATCTCGTAGAAGCTGGGCGAGACGAGATTGCCCTGGGCGGGGATCTCCCGCTGGCCGGAGAGCCGTCGCTCGATGGCGACGATCACCCCGTCCTCGATACCGATATCGACGAGGCCGTCGCGCCCGGTGACACGCGCCTGCTTGATTACCGTTTCCATCGCATCCCGGCCGAGCCGCCTCTCCAGTCACGCACCCTCAGACCTCCACATCGTAGCCGTGGCCCTTGCGCAGCGCTTCCCGCACCTCGGTGGCGATCTCGAAAAAGCGCGGCGTTTCGCGGGTCTCGAAATCGCGCGGCTGGGGCAGATCGACCGGGATCACCGTCTCGATCTTCCCCGGTCGCGGAGTCATGACGACGATGCGGGTGGACAGGAACACCGCCTCGGGAATCGAATGGGTGACGAAGATGACCGTCTTGCCGGTCTCCCGCCACAGGCGCAGCAGTTCGAGATTGAGGTTCTCGCGGGTGATCTCGTCGAGCGCCCCGAACGGCTCGTCCATGTAGAGGAGCTGCGGATCGAAGGAAAGCGCCCGGGCGATCGACACGCGCTGCTGCATGCCGCCCGAGAGTTGCCAGGGATACTTGTCGGCGAACTTGTCGAGGCCGACCAGCGCCAGCATGGCTTCGGCCCGCTTTTGGCGCTCCTCGCGGGCGAACCCCATGACCTCGAGCGGCAGCATGACATTGGCCATCACCGTCCGCCATTCCATCAGCGTCGGCGCCTGGAAGACATAGCCGTAGGAGCGGTCGCGCCGGGCCTCGGTCGGACTCTTGCCGCCGATGCTGATGCTACCCGAACTGGGCTCGATGAGGTCGGCCAGCAGCCGCAGCAAGGTCGTCTTGCCGCAGCCCGAAGGGCCGATCAGACTGACGAACTCGCCCCGAGCGATGTCCAGATTGGCATCCTCGAGGGCGACCGTGCCGCCACCGTAGATCATGGTGACGTTGCGCACGGAGACCAGCGCGTCGCCGGTGCGGACCGGCCTCTCGGTGGCTGCGGTAGTGTTCACGGCACGGCCTCAGAAATAGGCGGGCTCGCGGCGCAGCAGCCGACCGCGGCCGGGCTCGCCGACGAATTCGCCATCGCGTGCGGCGATCCTGCCGCGCACCGTCACCACCGCGGGCCGCCCGTCGAGCTCGAAGCCCTCGAAGGCGTTGTAGTCGTTGTTCATGTGCTGGGTCTCGACGGAACACTTCCCGCGCCAGTTGGGATCGTAGATCACGAGATCGGCGTCCGAGCCGACGGCGATGGTCCCCTTCTGCGGGAACAGGCCGAACAGTTTGGCGGCGCGGGTGCTGGCGGCATCGACGAAGCGGTGGATGTCGAGGCCGCCGCGGCTCACCCCGTAGGTCCAGAGCAGGTTCACGCGATCCTCGATCGCCGGCATGCCGTTGGGAATCTTGGTGAAATCGCCGCGGCCCATGTCCTTCTGTTCGAGATCGAAGGGGCAGTGGTCGGTGGCCACGGTATCGACGAAGCCGCGCTTGACCCCCTCCCAGAGTACCGGCTGGTTGCGGCGGTCGCGCAGCGGTGGCGACATCACGTATTTGGCCCCCTCGAAATTCGGCCGCTCGGCCCAGCTCTTGTCGAGGAGGAGGTGGGGAATCACCACCTCCACGAAGATCGGAACGCCGCGGGATTTGGCCGCCATCGCCGCATTCAGGGCGGGGACGCAGGAAAGATGCACGACATAGCCGGTTGCGCCGGTGTTCTCGAGGAAAGTGGCGAAGCGATGGGTGCCCTCGGCCTCCACGCTCTCCGGTCGGCTCGGCTCGTGTCCCTCGGGGCCGGTCATCCCCTGCTCGAGGATCCTGGGCTGGAGCTGGGCGACGAGCTCGGCATTTTCGCAATGGGCGGTGGTGATCACCCCCAGTTCCTTGGCCAGCCGCAGGGTCTGGTAGAGCTCCTCGTCGCCGACTCCGAAGAAGTTCTTGTAGGCCAGGAAAACCTTGAAGGAGGCGATGCCGTCGGCGACGATCTCCCGGAGCTGCCCCTCCGTCTTCGGGTCGAACTTGGGCACCGCCATGTGGAAACTGTAGTCGCAGACGCTCTTGCCCTCGGCCATGCCCTTCCAGAGCTGGTAGCCTTCGAGCACATCGTCGTTGCGGTTGGGGCAGCACATCTCGATGTATGTCGTGGTACCGCCGATCACCGCCGCCTTGCTGCCCGTTTCGTGGCTGTCCTTGGCGAAGGTGCCCATGAAGGGCAGATGGATGTGCACATGGGGATCGATGAAGCCCGGGAAGACATACTTGCCGGCAGCGTCGATCACCTCGGTGCCGGGCGGCACTTCCAGATCGCGGCCGATACGGGTGATCTGCTCGTCTTCGATATAGATGTCCGCGCGCTGGCGCGAATCGGCGGTGACGATCTCGCCATTCTCGATCAAGAGCGGCATCTGCTCTCCCTCCGATACCATGAGGCCGGGCCTGTCCGGCGTTTCAGTGGATGTCGATCCCCATTTCCTCGCGGTAGCGCTTCATCGCCTCCCAGTCGCTGCCCACTTCGGGGCGCGCGGCGGTCAGCTCGGCCCAAGTGACGGGCGGCCGCCCCGAGGGCACCTCCACCATGCTGATGCAGCCGTCGATCGGGCAGACATTGTAGCAGAGGCGGCAGCCCACGCAGTCGGCCTCGCGCACCACCGGCAGCGGCCGGTTGGCGGTGGCTTCCTCCCTGCCGTTGGCCCGCGGCCCCCAGGCACGCGGCTCCACCCGTCGCCCCTCGCCGTCGACCAGGTCGATGCACTGATGAGCGGTGTCGTTGCAGGCGATGTAGCAGAGATCGCAGCGGATGCACTGCTCCGGATCGATCCGCGCCACCGCCCGGAAGGAAAGATCGAAATCCTTGAAATCGGAGATCCGGTGGACCGAGCGCCCCACCACCTCGTCGATGGTGGCGAAACCCTTTTCGTCCATCCAGGCGGAAAGGCCCTCCACCAGATCCTCGATGATGCGGAAGCCGTAATGCATCACCGAGGTGCAGACCTGCAGGCTGCGGGCACCGAGGAGCAGGAACTCGGCGGCATCCCGCCAGGTCGCGATCCCGCCCATCCCCGAGATCGGGAGGCCCGCCTCGCGCATCTCGGGATCGCGGGCCACGGAGGAAAGCATGTTGAGGGCGATCGGCTTGACCGCCGGCCCGGCATAGCCGCCGTGGCCGCCCTTGCCGCCGATGTTGGGGATGATCTCGAGACTGTCGAGATCGACGCCGATGATGGAATTGATGGTGTTGATCAGGGACACCGCATTGGCGCCCGCACGCGCCGCCGCCCTGGCCGGCGGTACGATGTCGGTGACATTGGGGGTGAGCTTGACGATCACCGGAATGGAGGCGGCCTCCATCACCCAGCGGGTGATCTGTTCGCAATACTCGGGCACCTGACCCACGGCACTGCCCATGCCGCGCTCGGACATGCCGTGCGGACAGCCGTAGTTGAGCTCGATGCCGTCGGCGCCGGTGTCCTCGATGCGGCGAACGATGTCGCGCCAGGCTTCGGGATTGGACTCGACCATCGCCGAGGCGATCACCGCCCGGTCCGGCCAGGCCCGTTTGACTTCGGCCATTTCCCGGAGGTTGACCTCCAGCGGGCGGTCCGAAATCAGTTCGACATTGTTGATGGCCAGCATCTTGTGGCCGTTGTAATGCCAGGCGCCGTAGCGGTTGGAAACGTTGAGCACCGGCGCGCCGATGGTTTTCCACACCGCACCGCCCCAGCCGGCCTCGAAGGCCTTGTGGATCTGGGCCCCGCTGTTGGTGGGCGGGGCCGAAGCCAGCCAGAAGGGGTTGGGCGATTTGATTCCGGCGAAATCGATCGACAGATCGGCCATGGCGCCTCTCCTCACTCGGCGGCGGCAGCGGCCGCGACAAGCTGTTGATGAATGGCCCGGGCGGCGAGCTTGCCGTCCTGGGTGGCCATGACGGTGGATGCCGCGCCCTTGGCCCGGATGCAATCACCGCCGGCATAGACCTTGGCGATGCTCGTGCGGTAGTCCTCGTCGACCCGCACGAAGCCCTTCTCGGTGGCGAGACCGAGCGCCTCGATCAGCGCCGGCTTCTTCTGCCCGATCGCCTTGATCACCTGATCGGCGGGCAGGGTGAACTCGGAGCCCGGTACCGGTTCCGGCCTCGCCCGGCCGGAGGCGTCGGGCGCTCCGAGCCGCATGCGCACACAGCGAATGCCGGTGACCCGGCCGTCCTCGAGGAGGATCTCCACCGGCTGGGTGAGGAAGCGGAAGTCGATGCCTTCCTTCCGGGCGAACTCGTATTCGTGCCGGTAGGCGGGCATTTCCCGCTCGCTGCGACGATAGAGAATGGTCACCCGTTCGGCACCCAGCCGCCGGGCGATGGTGGCCGCGTCGATCGCCGTATTGCCGGCGCCGACCACATGGACCTCGTTGCCGACCGTCATCTTCTCGGGTTCGAATTTGCTGCGCTCGATCCATTCGAGCCCGTCGACGACCCGTTCCTCGCCGGGAATGCCGAGATCGGGCGAGCCGCCGAGACCGATGCCCAGGAATACCGCGTCATATTCCTCGCGCAGGGAATCGAGGGTGATGTCGCGGCCGAGCTCGCTGTTCGTCCGGATGTCGACCCCGAGCTCGGCGATCATCTCGGCCTCGGCCAGGGCCACCTCGACCGGTTCCCTAAGGACGATGATGCCGTAGGTGGAAAGGCCGCCCGGCATCTCGCGCTTTTCGTACAGGGTGACGGCATGACCGAGCCGGGCGAGTTCCGCGGCACAGGAGAGACCGGCAGGCCCGGCGCCCACCACCGCCACCTTGCGGCCGGTGGGACTGCCCGGACGGAACAGCCGGATGCCGTTCTCGAAGACGTGATCGGTGGCATGACGTTGCAGCCGTCCGATCATGATCGGACGGTGTTCGGCATTGAGCACGCAGGCTCCCTCGCACAGCTCCTCGACCGGGCAGACCCGGGCGCAGGTGGCACCCAGGATGTTGGCCTCCATGATGGTACGGGCCGAGCCCCGGAGATTGCCGGTGGCGATTTTCTTGATGAAGCCCGGGATGTCGATGTGGGTGGGGCAGGCCTGGGTGCAGGGCGCGTCGAAGCAGAACAGGCATCGGTACGCCTCGACCCTGGCCTCGTGTTCGCTCAGGGGCGGCAGCACTTCGCCCAACCCGCCGGTGTGTCGATCCTCTTCTTTCACGCTGCGTTTCCCGTAGTTTAGCCTTCCCCGGCGCAGACCGCCGTTTCCGGAAGCCGGGACATTAGCGGGGCCGGCTCCACCCTTCAAGCGGCTGGCGAAGACCGCCTGTCGCAGCCGCCGCTGGCGCCGGCGCAAGGGCGGCGCTATCTCTGGCGCGACCCGTCAGCCGAGCGGAAATCCCATGACCGAACGCGTCCTGATCCTCGATTTCGGTTCGCAGTACACCCAGCTCATCGCCCGCCGCCTGCGCGAGCTCCGGGTCTACTGCGAGATCCATCCCTGCACCGTCGAGGACGCCTTCGTGCGCGATTTCGCTCCGCGGGCGATCGTCCTTTCCGGAGGCCCGGCCAGCGTCCTCGAGGAGGCGGGGCCGCGGGCGCCCGACGCCGTGTTCGCCCAAGGCGTGCCGCTTCTGGGCATCTGCTACGGCCAGCAGACCATCTGCGCGCAGCTCGGCGGCGCGGTGGAGCCGGCCCGGGAGCGCGAATTCGGCCGGGCCGAGATCGAGCTCGTGCGCGAATGCCATCTGTTCGACGGGCTGCTGCGGGTGGGGGACCGGGCCAGCGTGTGGATGAGCCATGGCGACCGGGTCGTCGCCCTGCCGCCGGGCTTCGTCGCGGTGGCCCGCAGCGAGGGCGCGCCCTTCGCCGCCATCGCCGACGAACAGCGACGCTTCTACGGTGTGCAGTTCCATCCCGAGGTGGTGCACACCGAAATCGGCAAGGGGCTGCTGGCCAACTTCTGCTACCATATCGCCGGGCTCTCCGGCGACTGGTCGATGGAGGCCTTCCATGCCGAGGTGGTCCGCCGCATCCGTGCCCGGGTCGGGGACGGCAGGGTGTTGTGCGGGCTGTCGGGCGGGGTCGATTCGGCGGTCACCGCATTGCTCGTGCACGAGGCGGTGGGCGATGCGCTGACCTGCGTGTTCGTCGATACCGGGCTGATGCGCGCCGGTGAGGCGGAAGAGGTGGTCGGCCTGTTCCGCGGCCATTTCAACATTCCGCTCGTGCATGTCGAGGCCGCCGAGCTCTTTTTCGAGCGGTTGGCCGGGATCGAGGATCCCGAGGCCAAGCGGCGGATCATCGGCCGCAGCTTCATCGAGCTGTTCGAGCAGGAGGCGGAGCGGCTGGGCGGGGCCGATTTCCTGGCTCAGGGCACGCTCTATCCCGATGTCATCGAAAGCGTGTCCTTCCGGGGCCCCAGCGCCACCATCAAGACCCACCACAATGTGGGGGGGCTGCCCGAGCGGATGCGCATGGCGCTGGTGGAGCCGCTGCGCGAGCTGTTCAAGGACGAGGTGCGCGAACTCGGCCGCGAGATCGGCCTGCCCGAATCTTTCGTCGGCCGTCACCCCTTTCCCGGCCCCGGGCTGGCGGTACGCATCCTGGGCGAGGTGACGCCGGAGCGCGTGGCCATCCTGCAGCAGGCCGACCGCATCTTCCTCGAGGAGATCCGCAAAGCCGGCCTCTACGATTCGATCTGGCAGGCCTTCGCCGTGCTGTTGCCGGTGCGGACCGTCGGGGTGATGGGCGATGCCCGCACCTACGAGGCGGCCTGCGCCCTGCGGGCGGTCACCTCCGAGGACGGCATGACCGCCGATGTCTACCCGTTCGATTCCGCCTTCCTGACCCGCACCGCCACCCGCATCGTCAACGAGGTGCGCGGCATCAACCGGGTGGTCTACGACCATACCAGCAAGCCGCCCGGCACCATCGAGTGGGAATGAGGGCGACGTTGACAAGACCGGCCGGAGCGGCACTCTCTGGCCGCCGAGGGTAGGGACGGAAGGGCGGAAGTTTGGACGATTGGCGCTCGGCCCCTTGGGTGTTCTGGACATTCCTGCTGCCGGGAGGCCTGTGGCTCCTGCTGTTTTTCCTGGTGCCGCTGGCGATGGTCTGGGTGCTGGCCTTCGGCGAGCGGGCCGGCCCGGTCGAGATCGTCATCACCTGGACCCTCGACAATTACCGCCAGGCGCTGGAGCCCATCTATCTCGGCCTGTTCTGGAAATCCTTCTGGATCGCGGCGCTGGCCACCGCGGTCTGCCTGATCGTCAGCTTCCCGGTGGCGCTTGCGGTGAGCTTCGCCCCCCGGCGCAGCAAGCCGCTGCTGCTGATGCTGGTGATCCTGCCCTTCTGGACCAACCTGCTGATCCGCACCTATTCGATGATCGCGGTGCTGCGTACCAAGGGCTATCTCAACTACGGGCTCGAATATCTGTGGGTGGCGGCGAAGACGATCCTCGCCCCGCTCGGGCTCGATGACCTGCTGGGCGAGCGCTTCGTGCCGCTTTCCCTGCTCTACAACAATACCGCGGTGGTGTTCGGCATCGTCTATGTCTACCTGCCCTTCATGGTGCTGCCGCTCTATGCCACCCTCGAGAAGCTCGACCGCTCGCTGATCGAGGCCAGTCTCGATCTGGGCGCGTCGCAGATCCGCAGCTTTCTCTCGGTGACCGTGCCGCTGGCCTGGCCGGGGATCGTATCGGGCATCATCCTGGTGTTCATTCCGGCGCTGGGCACCTTCCTCATCTCCGATCTCTTGGGCGGTCCCGACAGCCAGCTCATCGGCAATGTCATCGAGCGCCAGTTCAAGGCCGCCAACAACATTCCGCTGGGCGCGGCGCTCTCCTTCCTGCTCCTCTACCTGACCTTTCTGGTGCTGGCGCTGCGCGCCTGGCTGGCGGGAAGGAGGGCGCGCCATGGCTGAGCGGCGCGGCGCTCCGGGGCCGCTCGAATACACCCGCCGGCTGTGGCTGCGGGCCTGGCTCGCCGCCACCTTCCTGTTCCTCTACGCGCCGATCGTCATCCTGGTGATCTTCAGCTTCAACGACAGCCGCAGGAACATCGTCTGGCGGGGCTTCACCACCAAATACTACGCCAAGGCGATCGCCAACGCCTCGCTCATCGAAGCCTTCACCAACAGCCTCATCGTCGCCTTCATCTCGACCGTCGTCAGCACCATTCTCGGCACTCTGCTGGCGATGGCGCTGTGGCGCTTCCGCTTTCCCGGAAAGGCGGCGGTGGAGGGGGCGAACGCCCTGCCCATCGTCATCCCCGAGATCTGCATGGGGGTGTCGCTCTTGGTGTTCTTCAGCCGCATCGGCCTGATGGGCGGCATCTCCTGGCCGGTCAGCCTGACCCCGGTGGTGATCGGCCATATCGCCTTTTCCTTTCCCTTCGTGGCGGTGGTGGTGCGGGCCCGTCTCGAGGGCTTCGATCGTTCCCTCGAGGAGGCGTCCAAGGATCTCGGCGCATCGGAATGGCAGACCCTGCGCCATGTCCTGATCCCCTTCATGAAGCCGGGGATCGTCGCCGGGGCGCTGCTGGCGATGACCCTGTCGCTGGACGATTTCGTCATCACCTTCTTCACCAGCGGGCCGGAGACCATCACCTTCCCGATCAAGATCTATTCCATGGTGCGCTTCGGCGCGACGCCGGAGGTCAACGCCGCCTCCACGGTGCTGATCGCCATCACCCTGCTGCTCACGGTGATCGCCATGCGGCTCCAGACGCCGGTACGCGAGGAAGAGACCCGATGAATGCGCCGCCGATCGTCCGCATCGAACAGGTGACCAAGCGCTTCGGCAGTTTCGCCGCGGTCGATGCGGTCTCCCTGGCGATCCCGCGTAACGCCTTCTTCGCCCTCCTCGGACCTTCGGGCTGCGGCAAGACCACGCTCCTGCGCATGCTCGCCGGCTTCGAGCAGCCCAGCGAGGGCCGCATCCTGATCGACGGCGAGGAGATGGCGGCCGTGCCTCCGAACCGCCGGCCGGTGAACATGGTCTTCCAGTCCTACGCCGTGTTTCCCCACATGACGGTGGCCGAGAACATCGGCTACGGGCTCAAGGTCACCGGCGTGCCGCGTCCGGAGATCGAACGGCGCGTCGCCGAGGCCGTCGCCATGGTGCGGCTGCAGGGTTTCGAGGAACGCCGGCCCGATCAGCTCTCCGGCGGGCAGAAGCAGCGGGTGGCGCTGGCCCGGGCGCTGGTGAAGAAGCCCAAGCTGCTACTCCTCGACGAGCCGCTTTCGGCCCTCGACCGCAAGCTCCGCGAGGAGATGCAGCTCGAGCTCGTGCGCCTCCAGCACGAGGTCGGCATCACCTTCGTGATCGTCACCCACGATCAGGACGAGGCCCTGTCCATGGCCACCCATATCGCGGTCATGAACCGGGGGCGCATCCTCCAGATCAGCGATCCGCGCAGCTTGTACGAGCGGCCGCGGACCCGTTTCGTCGCCGACTTCATCGGCCAGGTGAACGTTTTCGATGCCCGCCTCCTGGACCGCGGGGAGACGGGCGTGCGCGTGATGGTGGAGGGGCTCGGGGAGATCGAGGTTCCCGAGCGGGAGCCGCCGGCGGAGGTGGTGGCGCTGGCGGTGCGCCCGGAAAAGATGGAGGTGCGCACCGAGGGGCCGCAGGCGGGACCGCTGCAGCTCGCCGGGCGGATCGGGCAGATCGCCTATTTCGGCGATCACAGCCGCATTTTCGTGGAGTGCGACGGGCTGCGGCTGATCTGCATCCGCCACAACCGTTCGCGCATCGAGGAGACGCCGCTGGCCGAGGGGATGGCCTGTTACGTCTCTTTCCGACCCGAGGATGCCGTGCTGCTCTCCTCCTGAAGATCGCGGCGGTAGGGCAGCAGGCTTTCGAGCTCCGCGAAGCGGTGCCGCAGGAGCCGTGTCTCGCGCCGCAGGAAGCGTGCGACGGCGGCCGCGAGGCCGGGATCGCGGATGTGGTGGGCACTCCGGGTCCAGGCCGGCTCGTAGCCCCGCAGCAGCTTGTGCTCGCCCTGGGCGCCCGCTTCCACCCGTTGCAGGCGGCGGGTGATGGCGAAATCGATGGCCCGATAGTAGCAGAGCTCGAAATGCAGGAAGCGGTGGCTTTCGAGACTGCCCCAGAGGCGGCCGTAAAGCGCTTTCTCGTCCCGTAGGTTGAGGGCGGCGGCGACCAGACGGCCTTCCTCGCGCGCCGTCACCAGCACCAGCATCG
Organism: Alphaproteobacteria bacterium; assembly: GCA_026984595.1. GTDB lineage: Bacteria > Pseudomonadota > Alphaproteobacteria > Geminicoccales > Geminicoccaceae > JALSRW01. The sequence continues at coordinate 4,086 of JALSRW010000153.1, read as the reverse complement.
CGGGCAGTCTTTCGGCCAGCAGCCGGAAGAATTCGGGCGTCAGATAGGCGCCGCCCCAGCGACGCTCGACGGTGGCCAGATAGAGCGGATGGAACTCCTCCATCACCGCCGGTGTGACCTCCTCGCCGACCAGGGTGCGGATCTCGAGCCCGATCGCCGTCGCCTCGCGGCGCTCGCGCCGGATGGTCTTGCGGCGGCCGCTCCTGAGCGCGGCCAGGAAGTCCGCGAAGCTGTCGTAGCCGCGATTGTGCCAGTGATACTGAATGCCCCGGCGCAGGAGCCAGCCGCAGGATTCGAGCAGCTCGGCCTCCTCGGCGGTGCAGAAGTTGACATGTACCGAGGACAGGGACAGCCTGCGACAGGTCAGGGTGAGCCCGGCCACCAGCTCCCGGCGCAACTCCGGGGCATCCTCTTCGACGAGCAGGCGTGGACCCGGCACCGGGGTGAAGGGAACGGCCGCCAGCAGCTTGGGATAATACCGCCCGCCGGCCCGCTCGAAGGCTTCGGCCCAGCCATGATCGAACACATATTCGCCCCAGGAATGGCTCTTGGCGTAGAGCGGCACGGCACCCCGCACTCGCCCCCCGGACTCGGCGAGGAGATGCAGGGGCTGCCAGCCGGTCTCGGTGCTGGCCGAGCCGCTTTTTTCGAGGGCCGCGAGAAAGGCATGGCGCAGGAAGGGGTGCTTTGCGGGGAGCAGCGCGTCCCACTGGCCGGCGGCGATACCCTCGATCCCGCCCAGCAGGCGCAGCCCGCGCGCCGGCACCGGTCAGTGGAGTTCGAAGATCGCCTCGACCTCCACCGCCGCGCCCAGCGGCAGGGACGGGGCACCCACCGCGAAGCGGGCGTGGCGGCCGGCTTCGCCCATCGCCGCGACCATCAGATCCGAGGCTCCGTTGATGACCTTGGGATGGTCGGTGAAATCCGGGGTGCAGGCGACGAAGCCGCCGAGCTTGACGCAGCGGGCCAGCCCGTCGAGCGCGCCGTCGAGGGCCGCCCGCGCCTGGGCCAGGATGTTGAGCGCACACAGCCTGGCCGCCCGCTGGCCCTCTTCGAGGCTCACATTGTCTCCGAGCCTGCCGGCGATCGCGATGCGCCCTTCGGTCATCGGTACCTGGCCGGAGATGAACAAGAGCTTGCCCGAACGCACCCAAGGCACGTAATTGCCCGCCGGCGAGGGAACTTCCGGCAGAGTCAGGCCGAGCTCCCCGAGACGGCGTTCGATGGCACTGGTCATGGCAGCTTCCTCCCCCGCGGATTGGCGACGCCCGTGGCGCCCGCTCTGCTACGCCGTGGTTGCCATGGATGTGGGGATGTCGCAACCTGAACATGATGGGCAGGAGATGGAGAGGTAGGGTGGAGCGACCACGGGACCTCGGCTTCGCAATGCCACCGGAATGGGCGCCGCATGCGCGCTGCTGGATGGCCTGGCCCTGCCGCGAATCGATCTGGGATGGCGAGCTGGAAGCGGCCCGCCGCGCGGTCGCCCAGGTCGCCGGGGCGATCGCCGAGTTCGAGCCAGTGACGATGATCGTGCGCCCCGATCTCGCGGCCGATGCCTCGCTCTATCTCGGCAAGGGCGTGTCGGTGCTGCCGATGACCCATGACGATAGCTGGGTGCGGGATACCGGCCCCTCCTTCCTGCTGGACGCGGAGGGCAACCTGGGTGGCGTCGCCTGGCGTTTCAACGGTTGGGGCGAACTCTACCAGGACTACGCCCAGGACGCCGAACTGGCCCGGCGCATCCTCGAGCATGTCAAGGCCCGCAGCTTCTTCTCCTCGCTGGTGTTCGAGGGCGGCAATGTCTCGGTGGACGGCGAGGGAACGGCGTTGGTCTGCGAGCCGGCGGCGCTGGATCCCGCCCGCAATCCGGGCTTCGACCGCGAGGATGTGGAGGCCGAGCTGGCCGCCTGCCTGGGCATCGAGCGGGTGATCTGGCTGCCCCGCGGGATGGTCGACGACGAGACCCGCGGCCATGTCGACAATGTCGCCTGTTTCGCCCGTCCCGGGGTGGTGCTGGCCGCGCGCGACGAGCCCGGCGGTCCCCATCACGAGGCGCTCGAGGCCAATTTCGAGGTCCTGCAGCAGGCCACCGACGCCCGTGGCCGCAGTCTCGAGATCCTCACCCTGCCGATGCCCAAGCCGCGCCAGCGTCGGGAGGGCGTGCTGCTGACCACCTCCTATGTCAATTTCTACATCGCCAACGGCGGCATCGTCATGCCGGCCTTCGGCGATGCCGCCGACAAGACCGCCTATCGGGCACTGGCCGCGGCCTTTCCCGAGCGCGAGGTGGTGCAGGTGGAGGTTCTCGATCTGGTCACCGGCGGCGGCGGCATCCACTGCATCACCCAGCAGCAGCCGAAGCCATAGGGCGGACCGGGTGGCTCAAAGGCGCGCCAGCCGCTCCACCAGGAGATCGAAGAAACCCTCGGCATCCGCCTCCTGCATGACCAGCGCATTGGCCGGCCGTCCGCTGCTCTGCCACCAGTCCACATAGCTGCGTCCCATGCCGAGCGGACTCATCGTCTCGATCGCCACATGGCAGTGGCGACCGGAGAACAGTTCCGGGGCCAGGAGCCAGGCGATGGTGCAGGGATCGTGCAGGGGACCGTGCTCGGCGCCGCCGGTACGCCCGTGGCGGCGATAGAAGTCGAGCATCCCCGCAACCGCCCGCGCCGCCGGTGTGGCCAGCGCGTCGATGCGCTCCAGACGGGTGGGGGTGACCAGCACCTTGTGGGTGACATCCAGCGGGAACATGGTGATCGGCACGCCGGAAGCGAACACGATCTCGGCGGCGTGCGGATCGACATGGAAATTGAATTCGGCGGCCGGGGTGACATTGCCGAGACCGATGGCGCCGCCCATCAGCACGATTCCCTCGAGGCGCCCGGCCAGCTCCGGCTCCTTCAGAAGCGCCATGGCGATGTTGGTGAGCGGGCCGGTGGGCACCAGCGTGACGCTGCCGGCAGGCCGCGCCATCACCCGCTCGATGATGGCATCCACCGCATGGCCGGGGGCGAGCGGGCGTTCCGGTGGCGGCAGGCCGGAACCGTCGAGGCCGGTTTCCCCGTGCACCTGCTTGGCGGTCTCCAGGGGGCGCAGCAGGGGGCGGTGACAGCCGGCATGAACCGGCACATCGGCGCCGGCCGCCTCCACCACCCTGCGGGCGTTGGCCTCGGTCCGCGCCAGCGGCACGTTGCCGGCCACCGTGGTGATCGCCAGCACCTCCAGCTCTCGGGGCGAGGCGAGGGCCAGGAAGATGGCCACCGCATCGTCCTGACCCGGATCACAGTCGAGGATGACGGCGCGTGCGGACATGCCGGTCTCCTAGCGCTCGGTGAGCTTGAATTCGATCCGTCGGTTGCGGCGATAGGCGGCCTCGCTGTCGCCCGGATCGATCGGCTGGAACTCGCCGAAGCCGGCCGCGGCCAGGCGGTTCGGCGGTATCCCGTGATCGACCAGGAATTCGACCACGGTGAGCGCCCGTGCCGTCGACAGCTCCCAGTTGGATCGGTAGATCGATTCCGGTCGGAGCGGCACTTTGTCGGTGTGGCCGTCGACCCGGAGCACCCAGTCGATGTCCGGCGGGATCGTCGCCGCCACCTCCTTGAGGCTCTCGGCCACCTTCTCGAGCTCGGCTTCGCCGGCGGGATCGAGCTGGGCCGAGCCCGAAGGGAACAGCAGTTCGGCCTGGAAGACGAAACGATCGCCGACGATCTTGATGTCCGGGCGGTCACCGAGCGCCTTCTTGAGCCGGCCGAAGAATTCCGAACGGTACTCCTTGAGTTCCTCGACCTGCTTGGCCAGCGCGGTGTTGAGGCGCAGTGTGAGATCGGCGATCCGGGTCTGCTGCCGCTGGTTGCGCAGATCGGCTTCCTGCAGCTTCTGGTCGAGGCTACCGAGGAGATCCTTGAGGCTGGCGAGCTGACGGTTGAGGCGGGCGATCTCGCTGTTCATCGCCTGGATACGCTGCTGTCCGACGCCCAGCTTCTGCTCCAGCTCGCGCAGCCGTGCCTCGCGGTCGCGGATCTCGCCGTTGAGGCTGGCGATGCGCTGTTCCGCCTCCGCCTCGCGCTGGCGGTTCTC
>JALSRW010000152.1 GCA_026984595.1 Alphaproteobacteria bacterium | reverse complement strand
GGCGACGCGCTGTTCCAAGGCGGCCCGACGCTCTTCGAGGGCACGCTTCTCCTGCTCCGTCCGTGCCAGCCGCGCGGCGAGATCGTCGCGTTCCCGGAGCGTGGTTTCGAGCTTGACCTCGAGTGCTTTCAGACTGTCGCCGAGCTTGTAGCGGTCCGGCCGGTCGAGGCCGAGCAGATCGGTGAGGGCGGCCACCCGTTGCTCCAGTGCGGTCAGCAGCTTTTCGCGCTCGCTGACCGCCGAGGAGAGCACGTCGCGATCCTTGGCGATGTCCTCGAGCTTGACGTTGAGGGCCGAGGTCTTCTCCCGCAGGGCTTCGGTGGTCTGCGAGCTGGTGCCGATGACCTTGGTCGCCTCCTCGACCTGCTTTTCCAGGAATTCCAAGGCCTTGTCCCGCTCGGCGGCGGCCTTGCCCATGTCTTCGACCTTCTTGCGCATGCGCTCGATGAGGGCCTCGATCTCGTCGACCTGGCCGGTCTCGGCGGTGCCGGCCGCGGGCGGCGGGTTGGCCGACTGCGGCTCCTGGGCCGCCGAAGGGCGCGGCCCGGTCGGCAGTAGCGGCAGGAAAAGAGCGACGACCAGCCAGATCCAGCGCTGCATGCGGTTCCCTCCCGAAAGACCTGCACCGGCACCCCCATCCCGGTCCCTGCACGGGTGCCGCAGGCTCGTCATACGCCAAACTGGTCGCCCGCGGAAAGCCGATCAGTTCTCGCCGACGGCGCCGCCGGTATGGTCGGGGTGCAGCCTGGCGGTGAGGAGCTGCGGATAGCGCAGGAGAACCGCCAATGTGGCGAGGCCGCCCTCGGCGGCGATCACCAGCAGCGCGTTCCGGGCACCCAGCCATTCGGCCAGCAGCCCGGCATGGGCGAGACCCAGCGGGGCGACGCCGATGGTCATGGCCATCAGCCCCACCATGCGCACGCGCATGCTGGCCGGAGCGGCGTACATCGGCAGGACCATCTGCATCACTGCGAAGGCGGCCATGCCGAAGCCGGCGCCGAACAGTGCCGCATGGGCGAGCAGACTGGAGGCGGCGAGGGCGAACAGGGTGGTACCGAGGACGAAGACCACGGGACTGAGACCGTAGAAGGGGGCGAACAGGCGGGGTCGCAGTCGCGCCGCGATCAGGATCGAACCGACCAGCGCCCCGAGCGGCTCCATGCCCATGAGCAGGCCGATGCCGCTCGGTCCGAGGCCCAGCGCATGCTCGCCGACCACGGGGCCGAGCGCGAAATACGGAAACGCCCAAAGATTGAACACCGCCGAGATCAGCAGGCTGCCCGTCAGCAACCGGGAACGGCGGGCCTCGCGGATGCTCTCCCAGAGCCCTCGCAGAACCTCGCGCGCGCTGCGGGCGCTGCGTCGTGCGGGGGGGCTCCGGTCGAGGCCGAGGATCAGGAGGATGGCCGCGGCATAGAACAGGACCCCGGAGAAGAAGATTCCGCCGAGTCCCAGCAGGGCGACGATGGTACCGCCCATGACCGCACCGGTGAGCCGGGTGAGCTGGTTGGTGGCGATCTCCAGTCCCATGCTCTGGCCGATGCGTTCCATGCCGCCGGCCTCGGCCAGCATGGTGCGGCGAAGCGGGGTCTCGACCGCCCAGAATATGCCGCCGAGCACCGCCGCCAGCATCACCAGCGGCACGCTGAGCCGATCGGCGAGGGCGGCGCCGAACAGGGCGACGGCGCTGGCCAGCATGGTGCCGAGGGCGACCAGCAGGGTGGTACGGCGATCGCGCCGCTCGACCAGCGAGGAAGCGATGCCGCCGAGGAACAGAAGCGGCAGCATGCGGGCGAACACGGTGAGCGACACGATCAGCGCCGAGCCCGTCTCGGAAAGGGCGAACAGGCTGAAGGCGAGCATCTCCAGCCAGCGCATGATGCTCACGGCGACGCCGGCGGCCCACAGGCGCGCGGCACCCGGCCGACGCATCACCGAAAGAAGATGGGAACGGGATTCCACGGGCAGATCCATGCTGGGCGACTCGCGGCTGCCGCTTTACCAGCGCAGCATTAAGAAATTCAAAAATATGGCGAACCCACTCAATGGTCGCGCAAATGTTACGGCAGAGGAGAGTGGCTGCCAACCTATAGGTTCGACAACCTCGGTCGAACGCACCCGGAGCGATCGGCCACCAGCCGCAGCCAACGGCGCGTGATCCACCGGCCGAACCGCTGCGCCACCGGCAGCAGGCGGGGCAGGGCGCCCCGCGTCCTCCGAAGCGGCGCCGGGTCGTGGCCGAGCCTTTCGTAGAGATCCAGCCATTGCTCGAGAATGGCCGCCGTCACCTCGAAGTGGCATTGCAGCCCGTAGACCGAGGCGCCGATGCGGAAGGCCTGGTTGGGGCAGGCGGCACTGCGGAGAAGATGTACCGCGCCCGGCGGCAGATCGAAGGTATCGTCGTGCCACTGCATGATCGCGGTGGGAAAGGGGAGCCCAGCTAGGAGCGG
>JALSRW010000151.1 GCA_026984595.1 Alphaproteobacteria bacterium | reverse complement strand
CTGAGCCCCGGCCCGGGGCCGCGCCGCGGGGCGCGGTCCCGGGCCGATGCCGGACGGCCTCGACGCTGCGCCGGCGGCGGGCTAAACCTCGGGGCGAACCTGCGTCACCGTCTCTTCGGCCGGGAGCCCCGATGCGCCTCGCCCCCTTCGTCCATCTGCGCGTGCGCTCCGCCTTCTCGCTGCTGGAGGGGGCGGTGCGCCACGCCGAGCTCGTCGCGCTCTGTCGGCGCCAGCGCATGCCGGCGGTGGCGGTCACCGACAACACCAACCTGTTCGGCGTGATGCCCTTCTGCGCGGCCGCCGCCGAGGCCGGCATCCAGCCGATCATCGGCGCTCTGCTGCCGCTCGACACCGGTGATGCCGGCGGTCGGCGCAACGGTCGGGCGCCGGCGCCCGAGCATGTCGTACTGCTGGTCCAGAACGAGGCCGGCTACCGCAATCTCTGCCGGCTTCTGAGCGACGCCTATCTGGGTGCCGAGAACGGTGCCCAGCCGCGCCTTTCGCCGGAGATGCTGGTCGCCGCCGGCGACGGGCTGCTGCTGCTCACCGGCGGGGCGCTGGGTCCCATCGGCGGGCTGATACGACGGCGGCAGATCGAGGCGGCGCGCGAGTTGCTGCTGGCGCTGCGGGACGGTTTCCCGGGGCGCCTCTATGTCGAGTTGCAGCGCCACGGGCTCGAGGCCGAGGCGGCGACCGAGGAGCTGTTCGTGGAATGGGCACACGAATTCGAGCTGCCGCTGGTGGCCACCAACGATGTGCATTTTCTGACCGAGGACATGTTCGAGGCGCAGCAGGCGCTGCTGTGCATCGCCGCCGGTACCACCCTCGACGACCCCGAGCGGCCGCGGCTGACGCTGGAACACCGCTTCAGGAGCGCGGCCGAGATGGTGGAGCTGTTCGAGGATCTGCCGGAGGCGGTGGCCAACACCCTGGTGATCGCCCGGCGCTGTGCCTATGCGGCGCCGAGCCGATCGCCGATCCTGCCCCATTTCCCCACCGGCGAGGGCCGTGACGAGGCCGAGGAGCTGCGGATCCAGGCCCGCCGCGGTCTCCGGCAGCGGCTCGAAGCACATGTCTTCACTTCGGAGATGGGCGAGGCGGAACGGGAAGCGGCTGCCCAGCCCTATCGCGAGCGGCTCGAATACGAGCTCGACATCATCGTCCAGATGCAGTTCCCGGGCTATTTCCTGATCGTCGCCGATTTCATCCAGTGGGCCAAGCAGGAGGGCATCCCGGTGGGACCCGGGCGGGGCTCGGGGGCCGGCTCGGTGGTCGCCTGGAGTCTGCGCATCACCGATCTCGACCCGCTGCGCTTCGGTCTGCTGTTCGAGCGCTTCCTCAATCCCGAACGGGTGTCGATGCCCGATTTCGACATCGATTTCTGCCAGGACCGCCGCGACGAGGTGATCCGCTACGTGCAGCAGAAATACGGTGCCGATCGCGTCGCCCACATCATCACTTTCGGCAAGCTGCAGGCCCGGGCGGTGCTGCGCGATGTGGGTCGGGTGCTCGGGCTGCCGTTCGGTCTCGTCGACAAGATCTGCAAGCTGGTGCCCCACAATCCGGCCAATCCGCCGAGCCTCGACCAGGCGCTGGAAATGGAGCCGCGGCTGCGCGAGTTTCGCGACCAGGATCCCAATGTCGCCCGCATGATCGACATCGCGAGGAAGCTCGAAGGGCTGCCGCGCCACGCTTCTACCCATGCCGCCGGGGTGGTGATCGGCGATCGGCCGCTGGCCGAGCTGGTACCGCTCTACCGCGATCCCCGCTCGCAGATGCCGGTCACCCAGTTCAACATGAAGGACGTGGAGAAGGCGGGGCTGGTCAAGTTCGATTTCCTCGGTCTCACCACCCTGACCATGCTGCGTCTGGCCCGCGATCTGGTGCAGGAGCGCGGCGTCGCGCTCGATTTCGAACGGCTCGGTCTCGAGGATGCCGCCACCTACGCATTGCTGAGCCGGGCCGAGACGGCCGGGGTGTTCCAGCTCGAATCGAGCGGCATGCGGGATGCCCTCAAGAAGCTCAAGCCCGACTGCTTCGAGGACATCATCGCCATGGTGTCGCTGTACCGGCCGGGACCGATGGACAACATCCCCCGCTACATCAACGTCAAGCACGGCATCGAGCAGGCCAGCTACCTGCATCCCGCCCTCGCCCCCATCCTGCGCGAGACCAACGGCGTCATCATCTACCAGGAACAGGTGATGGAGATCGCCCGGCAGCTCGCCGGCTACACCCTGGGCGGCGCCGATCTGCTGCGGCGGGCGATGGGCAAGAAGATCCGGGCGGAGATGGACGCCCAGCGCGAGGTGTTCGTGCGCGGGGCGGCCCGGCGCGGCATCCCCGAGGACCAGGCGGCCCTGATCTTCGAACAGGTCGCCAAGTTCGCATCCTACGGCTTCAACAAGAGCCACGCCGCGGCCTATGCGCTGCTCGCCTATCAGACCGCCTATCTGAAGGCCAACCATCCGGTCGAGTTCTATGCCGCGGTGCTGACCATGGAAATGGGCAACCAGGACAAGCTCGCGGCCTATCGGCAGGAGATGCGGCGCAAGAACATTCCGCTCTACCCGCCGGACATCAACGCTTCGGCCGAGCGTTTCCTGGTGGAGACCGGAGAGGAGGGTGCCGGGGTACGCTACGCGCTGGCGGCGCTCAAGGGGGTGGGCGTGCAGGCGGTGCGCGCCATCGTCGCCGAACGCCGGCGCCACGGGCCGTTCGCCGATCTGTTCGATCTGGCGGCCCGGGTCGGTGCCCGCATCCTCAACAAGCGGCTTCTGGAAGCACTGGTGCGGGCGGGGGCCTTCGACCGGCTGGAGCCCAACCGCCGGCGGCTGCTGGAAGCGGTCGAGGCGGCCCTGCGCTACGCCCAGGCCTGGGCCGCCAGCGAGCAGGACCGGCAGGCCAGTCTGTTCGGTGGTGAAGTGATCCGCCCGCGCCGCCCGGAGTTGCCCGAGAGCGAGGACTGGACCCAGCTCGAGCGTCTGCAGGAAGAGCTGAGTGTGGTCGGTTTCTACCTCTCGGCGCATCCGCTCGACGGCTATGCCTCGGAGCTCGAGCGCCTGGAGGTGGTTCCGGCGGCCAGTCTGTTCGACAATCCGGCATCCTTCGAGGGTCGGCGCGTGCGGCTGGCGGGGGTGGTGATCGGCAAGCAGGAGCGGACCGGCGGCCGCAGCCGCTATGCCTTCGTCCAGCTTTCCGACGCCAGTGCCCAGTTCGAGGTGATGGTCTTTTCGGACCTGCTCGCGCGCAGCCGCGAGCTGCTCGAAGGGCGGGCGCCCCTGCTGGTGGAGGCCGATGCCCGTGTCGATGGCGGCGAAATCAAGCTGGTGGCGCAGCGGATCGCACCGCTGGAGCTGCAGGCGGCCGCCGGCGGTACCCTCGAGCTGCGGGTGGCCGATGCCGCCGCGCTTGCGGCCCTGGCCCGGCTGGTTCGAGCCGAGGCCGGAAGCGGGCTGCGTCTGCGTCTGGTGCTGCCGGCCGCGGGTGGAGGAGAGGTGGTCGTCGAACTGCCGCCGGACCGGCTGCTGCCCTGGCCCAACCGGCCCGATCTCGAACGGCTGCCCGGTGTCCTGGAGGTGGCCGGAACCTCCCCGCTGCATTGAAGCGAGGCGGCGCGGAGCTCCTCCGGACGGCGCATGGGCCCGCCTTGACAAGGCCCCGGGCGCTACCTATTCCTCCGCTCGTCCGTCGATGGGGGATAGTTTAACGGTAGAACTCTCGGCTCTGGACCGAGCAGTCCTGGTTCGAATCCAGGTCCCCCAGCCAGATCCCAGCGAGATGC
>JALSRW010000150.1 GCA_026984595.1 Alphaproteobacteria bacterium | reverse complement strand
CGGAGTGGGCTTCGCCATCTGCCGGGTGATGGGCAGCGAAAGCGAATTGCTCTCGATCGGGGTCAATCCCGCCTATCGCCGGCGCGGCATCGCCTGCAGCCTGCTGCGCGTGTCCATGGAGCGCTGCCTGCTGGCCGGGGCGCGGGCCATGTTCCTCGAGGTGGCCACCGACAACGAGCCCGCCCAGAAGCTGTACGAGGCGCACGGCTTCCAGCGGGTCGGCATCCGACCCGACTACTACCAGCACGCCGATGGCAGCCGAAGTCACGCCTACACCATGCGTTGCGATCTCCATGCGAGCTGCGGCACGCCGGCGGTCGAACGGACGCGTTAAATCGTCTCAGCGGAGCCGGCGGACCAGTAGTTCGTAAATGCCCTCGCCCGCCGGACGGCATTCGATCACCTCCTGACCATGGTCGAGCAGCGCCCGCGGCACGTTGTGCAGAGGTTCGCCCTGGCGCAGCCGGACCCGCAAAATCTGGCCGATTTCCATGCTTTCGAGGCGAAGCTTGGTGCGCACGAAGGTCATCGGGCAGACTTCGCCGGTAATATCGAGTTCGTGGTCGACGGCCGCCGTCCTGTTCTGGTGCTTTTCTTTTTCTGGCTGCGGAAGGCTTGCCATTTCCAGTAAACTTCCTATGCTATTCGCCACTCTGTTCCGCACAAACAAGCCGAAGGACTAGACCTGTTATGAGCGAGACCGAAAAAATAAGCCAGAGTGAGCTGTTGTCCCTGACAACCGAAATCGTCGCCTCCCACGTGTCCAACAACACCGTCGCCGTCAGTGACCTGCCGCAGCTGATCAGCCTCGTTTATACGGCACTCGCTTCACAGGGCAAGGAGGAGAAACCGGAGCCGCAGGAGAAGCCGGTCCCGGCCGTTCCCATCCGCAAGTCGGTGACCCCCGACTACATCATCTGCCTGGAAGACGGCAAGAAACTCAAGATGCTTAAGCGGCATCTGAAGACCCACTACAACATGACGCCCGAGGAATACCGTCGCAAATGGGGCCTGCCGGACGACTATCCGATGGTCGCCCCCAACTACGCCAAGCAGCGCAGCACGTTGGCCAAGAAGATCGGCCTCGGCAAGCAGCCGCGGGCCCGTGGGCGGCGGGCGATCTGACGGCGCGGGCTCGATTCGGGTGCGGGGCCCGGGCCATGGCCGTCGGGCCCCCCGCCTTGTTTCGCATCGGCGGGCGATGTAGACTTCCAAGCGGGCTCGGACATCTCACCTCCGCTGCAGGGGGCGCATGTGATCATCCGCGCATACCTCGTCTCCCGCCCCGGCGGCGCCGGGCAGGCGTCGGCGGGCCGTGCACGCAGGCCCGGATTCCGGGAAAGCCCGCGGCGCACGCTTGAAAGACGCCGTGGCCTTCATATCTGAGCGGGCCGGAGATCCGCATGGGAACGGACCCTGTCGAGGCGTGCGCAAGAAACTCTTCATCAAGACCTACGGCTGCCAGATGAACGTCTACGATTCCGATCGTATGGCGGCGATGCTGGCACGCCATGGTTACCAGCGGGTAGACAGCCCCGAAGGGGCGGATCTGGTACTGCTCAATACCTGTCACATCCGCGAGAAGGCCGCGGAGAAGGTCTATTCGGAACTGGGACGGCTGCGGCGCCTGCGCGAGCAGCGCCGCCGCGAGGGCGGCGACATGCTGCTCGCCGTCGCCGGTTGCGTCGCCCAGGCCGAGGGCGAGGCGATGGCCGAGCGCGCCCCTTTCGTCGACATCGTCGTCGGGCCCCAGGCCTATCACCGCCTGCCCGAGCTGCTCGCGCGTCGCGGCCGCGGCCGCAGCGGCATCATCGACACCAGCTTTCCCCGCGAGAGCAAGTTCGACGAGCTCCCGCGCGAGGAAGGGCAGAGTGCGGTTTCCGCCTTCCTCACCGTGCAGGAAGGCTGCGACAAGTTCTGTACCTTCTGCGTCGTGCCCTACACCCGCGGCGCCGAGGTCAGCCGGCCGGTGGCCGATGTGCTGGCCGAGGCCCGCGATCTGGTCGCCCGCGGCGCCCGCGAGATCACGCTTCTGGGCCAGAACGTCAACGCCTATCACGGCGAGGGTCCCCAGGGGCGGGAATGGGGCCTCGGGCGGCTCATCCGGGAGCTCGCCGAGATCCCGGGCCTCCTGCGTATCCGCTATACGACCTCGTATCCCAGCGACATGGACGCCGAGCTGATCGCCGCCCATGGCGAGGTGCCGCAGCTCATGCCGTTTCTCCACCTGCCGGTGCAGTCCGGCTCCGATCGGGTGCTGCGGGCCATGAACCGGCACCACACCGCCGACGACTACCGGCGGATCGTCGCCGCCCTGCGCGAGGCGCGCCCCGATATCGCCCTCTCCTCGGACTTCATCGTCGGCTTTCCGGGGGAGCGGGAGGAGGATTTCGCCGCCACCCTGGAGCTGGTCGAGGAGATCGGCTTCGCCCAGGCCTATTCCTTCAAATACAGCCCGCGGCCGGGCACGCCGGGAGCGATCCTGCCCGGCCAGGTCCGCGAGACGGTGAAGGCGGAACGTCTGGCCCGGCTCCAGGAACTCCTCGATGCACAGATGCGCCGCTTCCACGCCGCCCAGCGAGGCCGCGAACTGCCGGTGCTGTTCGAGCGCCCGGGCCGCCACCCGGCTCAACTTCTGGGTCGTACGCCCTATATGCAGAGCGTGCATGTAGAGGCTCCGGAGCTGCGTATCGGCGATCTCGCGCTGGTCCGCATCACCGAAGCGCATGCGCACAGTCTGGCGGGTACATTGGTGACCCGCAGCATGTGAGAGGACGGGAGATACGCCACTGACCACGGTCGCGCCGATTGCAGAGCTCACCGAAGCGAGCCAGCGAATCCGCTTCGACGACAACGCCACCTGCGCCCTTCTCTTCGGCTACCATCATGTCAACCTCGCGCGCATCGAGCAGAGGCTGCCGGTGAGCCTCGTCGCCCGCGGCAACGAGGTGTTCGTCCACGGCAGCCAGGACAGCGACGTGCGGGCGGCGGTGGCCGTCCTCGAAGAGCTGCACGCCCAGCTCAAGCGCGGGGTGGTGATCGGCCGCGACGAGGTGGATGCCGCCCTGCGCATGGTCCGCGGCCCCGCCGAGCGGGATGCCGGCGACGGCCGGGCGCGGGTGCTGGAACTGCGCACCGAGCGCCGCACGGTGCTGCCGCGCTCGCCCAACCAGGTCCGCTATGTGCGGGCCCTGCTCGAGTACGATCTGGTCTTCGCCCTCGGCCCGGCCGGCACCGGCAAGACCTATCTGGCGGTGGCCGCGGCGCTCGTCATGCTGCGGCAGCGCAAGGTCGATCGCATCATCCTCTCGCGGCCGGCGGTCGAGGCCGGCGAGCGGCTCGGCTTTCTTCCGGGCGATCTGAAGGAAAAGGTCGATCCCTATCTGCGGCCGCTCTACGACGCACTGCACGACATGCTGCCCGAGGGCAAGCTCGCCAGCCGCATCGAGAACGGACAGATCGAGATCGCCCCGCTCGCCTTCATGCGCGGCCGCACTCTCGCCAATGCCTTCGTCATCCTCGACGAGGCACAGAACACCACCCCGGCGCAGATGAAGATGTTCCTCACCCGGCTGGGAGAGAACGGGCGGATGGTAGTGACCGGCGATCCCACCCAGCTCGATCTGCCGAGCGGGGCCACCTCCGGCCTCGCCGATGCGGTCGATCGCCTGCGCGGTCTGTCGGCCGTGGAGGTGGTCGCCTTCGACCGCTCCGATGTGGTGCGCCATCCGCTGGTTTCGCGTATCATCGAGGCCTACGACCACCAGGACGCTGCGACGTCTGCCGTCGATCCGCG
>JALSRW010000149.1 GCA_026984595.1 Alphaproteobacteria bacterium | reverse complement strand
GATCCCCCGATCCTGGTGCTCGACGAGGCCACCGCCTCGCTCGACAGCCGCACCGAGCGGGCCCTGCGGACGGCGCTCGAGGAGATCGCCCGCGGGCGCACCACCCTGGTGATCGCCCATCGCCTGTCGACCGTCGTCGATGCCGACGAGATCCTGGTGCTCGAACACGGACGCATCGTCGAACGGGGGACCCACGAAGCCCTCCTGCGCCGCGGCGGCCTGTATGCGGAGATGTGGTCGCGCCAGCGCGCCGCCGTGGAGGGCGACCCGTGAGGAAGCGCGCCGCGCTCGCCTCGCGGTCCCGTTTGTGATAGGCGGGACAACGGCACTGGCCCTCCATCCGCGGGACCCGACGTGAAGCAGTCCGCAAAGCCGCCGATCCGTATCCTGCTCGCCCGGCCACGCGGCTTCTGCGCCGGCGTCGACCGGGCCATCGCCATCGTCCGCGAGGCGCTGGCGAAGAACGGTCCGCCGGTCTATGTGCGCCACGAGATCGTCCACAACCGCCATGTGGTCGAGGAGCTGCGCCGCGCCGGCGCGGTGTTCGTCGAGGAGCTCGACGAGGTGCCCGATGATGCGCTGGTCGTGTTCTCCGCCCATGGCGTCCCCAAGCGGGTCCCCGAGGAAGCGATCCGCCGCCGCCTGCGTTTCGCCGATGCCACCTGTCCATTGGTGAGCAAGGTCCACCGCGAGGTCGAGCGGCATGTCGCCGCCGGCCGCACGGTGTTGCTGATCGGCCATGCCGGCCATCCCGAGGTCGAAGGCACCATGGGACAGGTACCCGCGGGAGCGGTGATTCTGGTGGAAACCGCCGCCGATGCCGAAACCGTGGAGGTGCCCGATCCCGGACGGGTGGCGCTGGCCACCCAGACCACCCTGTCGGTCGCCGACACCGCCGTGATGCGCGACATCCTGCGCCGGCGTTTCCCGGGGATTGTCGAGCCGCGACGGGAAGATATCTGCTATGCGACCACCAACCGGCAGCGTGCGGTGGCGACCATCGCCCGACAGGTCGATCTGGTCTAT
Organism: Alphaproteobacteria bacterium; assembly: GCA_026984595.1. Classification (GTDB taxonomy): domain Bacteria; phylum Pseudomonadota; class Alphaproteobacteria; order Geminicoccales; family Geminicoccaceae; genus JALSRW01. The sequence goes on along the minus strand of JALSRW010000149.1, from coordinate 2,774 downwards.
GTCGTCGGCGCCCCGAACTCCTCCAATTCCCTGCGGCTCGTGGAAGTCGCGCGGCAAGCGGGATGCGGCCGGGCGAAACTGATCCAGTCGCCGGCCGACATCGACTGGCGGCAGGTGGAGGGCCTCGCCACGGTCGGCCTCACCGCCGGCGCCTCGGCTCCCGAGGTGCTGGTGCAGGGGGTGATCGATGCCTTTCGTCGAAGGTTCGCGGTGGAGGTGGAGGAAGTGACGACGGCGGAAGAACATGTCTCCTTCAAGCTGCCGCCGATGCCGACCCTGGGCGCAGTTCCGCGGGCCGCGGAATAGGCGGCGCAGCGCCTGGTGCCGTGAAGCCGCACACTTCCGCAGCCGGTGCGAGACGGTAGGGCCTTCATGGCGGTTTACACACATCTCGGTCTCGAAGAGATCCTCGACTTCCTGAACCGGTACGATCTCGAGCCGCTGACCGCCTTTCACGGCATCCGCGAGGGGGTGGAGAACACCAATTACCTGCTGGTGACCGAGCGGCGCCGCCTGATCCTGACCATCTACGAGAAGCGGGTGGCGCCCGAGGATCTGCCTTTTTTCCTGGGCCTCATGGACCATCTCGCGGGCAAGGGCTTTCCCTGCCCGGTACCGCTGCGCGACCGCGAAGGTCGCGCTTTGCAGCGTATCCACGGCAAGCCGGCGGCCATCGTCACGTTCCTCGAGGGCCGTTCGCCCCGACGCATCACCCGCGAGCGCTGCAATGCCCTGGGGCGCATCCTGGCGCGGCTCCATCTCGACGGCCTCGATTTCGACATCCGCCGCGAAAACGGGCTCGCGGTGCCGGCGCTGCGTCCGCTGTTCGAAAGTTCGGCGGCCCGCGCCGACGAGGTCGAACCCGGTCTCGGCGAGGAGCTCGCGCGCGAGCTCGAGACCCTGGAGCAGAACTGGCCGGGAGGTCTCCCGGCCGGCGTCATCCATGCCGACCTCTTCCCCGACAATGTCTTCTTCGAGCGGGACGAGGTCACCGGCGTCATCGACTTCTATTTCGCCTGCAACGATCTCCTGGCCTACGATCTCGCCATCTGCATGAACGCCTGGTGCTTCGAGCAGTTCGCCGAGTTCAACATCACCAAGGCGCGGGCCTTGCTGCGCGGCTACCGGCAGGTGCGCAGCCTTTCCGCCGCCGAACTCGAGGCCCTGCCGATCCTCGCCCGCGGTGCCGCCATGCGCTTTCTGCTGACCCGTCTGCACGACTGGCTGCACCAGGTGGAGGGAGCGCTGGTCCAACCCAAGAACCCCCTCGAATATGTGCGCAAGCTGCGCTTCCATCGCGGCATTCGCGGACCGGCGGCCTATGGCCTCGACTGAGCGGCGCAACGAGGAGGAGATCGTCGAGATCCACACCGACGGTGCCTGCAGCGGCAACCCGGGGCCGGGCGGTTGGGCCGCCATCCTCGCCTGGAAGGGACGGCGAAAGGAGCTCTCCGGCGCCGAGCCCGAGACCACCAACAACCGGATGGAGCTCCTGGCAGCGATCCGGGCGCTGGAGGCCCTCAAACGGCCGATGCGGGTCCGCATCTACACCGACAGCGAGTATCTGCGCCGCGGCATGACCGAATGGCTGGAAGGCTGGAAGCGTCGCGGCTGGCGCACATCGGCCAGGAAACCGGTCAAGAACCGTGATCTCTGGGAACGGCTGGACGAGCTCTGCCGCAGGCATCGGGTGGAATGGCGCTGGCTCAAGGGGCACGCCGGCGATCCCCTCAACGAGCGCGCCGACCGCCTCGCCCGCGAGGCGATCCGGCGTCTCGAGGCGCCGTCCGGGAAGTGATCGCACCTCCGCCCTTGGGTTCGGTCGCCGCCTGCGCTACCTCACCTGCGAACCGTCACCCCATGGCGAGGGTCACATGCGCAAGTTCCTCACGCTTCTCCCCCTTCTGTTCGGAGCCATCCTGATGAGCCGGACCTCGACCGCCGATGCCGCCCCCAGACTGGTGATCGAAACCAGCAAGGGACGTATCGTCATCGCCATGATGCCCGACGTCGCCCCCGAGCACGTGGCCCGCATCAGTGAACTGGCGAAGGAGGGCTTCTACGACGGCATCATCTTCCATCGCGTGATCCCCGGCTTCATGGCCCAGACCGGCGATCCCACCGGCACCGGTCGGGGCGGCTCGGGCAAGGGCAAGCTGCCGGCCGAGTTTTCGGACATTCCCTTCGAGCGCGGCGTCGTGGGCATGGCCCGCACCAGCGACCCGAACAGTGCCGACAGCCAGTTCTTCATCATGACCGCCGCCGCCCCGCATCTGAACGGACAGTACACGGTCTGGGGCCGGGTGGTGGAAGGCATGGAGGTGGTCGATGCCCTCGCCCCGGGCGAGCCGCCCGCGCGGCCCGACCGGATGATCCGCGTCTACCTCGAGGAAGACGGTGGCTGAGCGGGGAAGCGGGCGATGGCGGTTCTGGTCACCGGTGCGGCGGGGTTCATCGGCCTGCATGTGAGCGAGGTCCTGCTGGCACGCGGTGAGCGCGTGCTCGGCATCGACGATCTCAACCCCTACTACGATCCGGCTCTCAAGGAAGCGCGCCTCGCGCGATTGCGCGAACATCCGGGCTTCGCCTTCTTCCCGCTGGATATCGCCGATGCGGAGGCGATGCAGGCCTGGGCCGCCGAGCACGGGGGCGAAGTGAGAGCGGTGGTGCATCTCGCCGCCCAGGCCGGTGTGCGCTACTCGCTCGATCAGCCGATGGCCTACGTCCGGAGCAATCTGGTCGGCCATATGGTGATCCTGGAGCTGTGTCGCCGC
>JALSRW010000148.1 GCA_026984595.1 Alphaproteobacteria bacterium | reverse complement strand
TCCTCGATCTCGTGGCACGGGTGCGCCGCCGCGGTATCTCGGTATCCGACCACGGCATGCAGCTCGCTCTTCGCCGTGGCGTGACGGTGACGGTGGATGCGCATCTGGCGCCGGTGGCCGAGGCGCCGGGCTCGGTCGTGGCTCTCCTCAACCGGCGTTCGCACGCCGAGCGTATCGATCTCGAGCTGATGCAGCGCACCGCCGGACGCTCGGCCGCGGCACTCGCTTCGACGCTGGCCCACGAGGTGCGCAACCCGCTCTCGGGGATCCGGGGCGCCGCCCAGCTCCTCGAAGGGTCGGTGGAGGAAGAGGATCGCCCCCTGCTTTCCCTGATCGTCGAGGAGACGGATCGCATCTGCCGGCTGCTCGACAGCATGGAGGCCTTCGCCGATATGGGGCCGCTGCGGCGAGGCGCCGTCAACATCCATCTGGTGCTCGAGCATGTCCGGCGGGTGGCGGAATCGGGTTTCGCCCGGCATCTGCACATCGAGGAAGCCTACGACCCCTCCCTGCCGGCGGTCGACGGCGATCGCGACCGGCTGGTGCAGCTCTTTCTCAATCTTCTGAAGAACGCGGCCGAGGCGGCACCGCGGCGCGGCGGCCGCATCCGCATCTCGACCCATTACCAGCACGGGCTGCGGATCGCGGAGGCGGCCGGCCGCCAGCGACGCGAGCTGCCGATCACCGTCGAGATCCGCGACAACGGCCCCGGCGTGCCGCCGGAGCTGGCCGACTGCCTGTTCGACCCCTTCGTTTCCGGACGCGCCCGGGGCAAGGGCCTGGGCCTCGCCCTGGTAGCCAAGATCGCCACCGATCATGGCGGGGTGGTGTCCTATGTTCCGGGCGAGCCCGGTGCCATCTTCCGGGTGCGGCTGCCGGCCGTGCGCGGGGCCGACGGGGAGACGGCGCGGTGAGCAAGGGACTGGTTCTGATCGCCGAGGACGACAGCGGCATCCGTACCGTGCTGGCCCGGGCGCTGGCCCGCCAGGGCTACGAAGTGCAGACCACCGGCACCGCCAGCGGCCTGTGGCGCTGGGTCGAGGAGGGGCGCGGCGAGGTGGTCATCACCGATGTTCGTCTGCCCGACGAGGATGCGCTCGACCTGCTGCCGCGAATCCGCAAGCTGCGTCCCGATCTGCCGGTGATCGTGATGAGTGCGCAGACCACCCTGCTGACCGCGGTGCGGGCGGCCGAGCACGGGGCCTTCGAATATCTGCCCAAGCCCTTCGACATCGGCACCCTGGTGGCGGTGGTCGAGCGCTCACTGGCACGCCGGCAGGATTCCGCGCTGCGCCAGGATCCGTCCGAGCTCGACGAGCAGCAGCTCCCGATCATCGGCCGTTCGGCGGCCATGCAGGAGATCTACCGGACCATCGCCCGGCTGGTGAGCACCGATCTGACGGTGCTGATCTTCGGCGAATCGGGTACCGGCAAGGAGCTGGTGGCACGTGCGCTGCACGATTTCGGCCGGCGCCGCAAGGGGCCCTTCGTGGCCGTCAACATGGCGGCCATTCCCCGCGAGCTGATCGAGAGCGAGCTCTTCGGCCACGAAAAAGGCGCCTTCACCGGCGCCAGCGCACGTCGCAGCGGCCGCTTCGAACAGGCCGATGGCGGCACGCTCTTTCTCGACGAGATCGGCGACATGCCACTCGAGGCCCAGACCCGGCTGCTGCGCGTGCTGCAGCAGGGGGAATTCCTGCCGGTGGGCGGCCAGCGTCCGATCCGCACGAATGTGCGGATCGTCGCCGCCAGCCACCGCGACCTGCGGGCGATGACCGCACAGGGGCTGTTCCGCGAGGATCTCTTCTACCGGCTCAACGTGGTGCCGCTGCGCCTGCCGCCGCTGCGCGAGCGGGTCGAGGACATCCCCGCTCTCGTACATCATTTCTTCCTCAAGGGGGTGCAGGAAGGGCTGCCGCTCAAGACCCTGACCCCCGAGGCGATGGCCCGGCTCAAGGCCTATGCCTGGCCCGGCAATGTGCGGGAGCTGGAGAATCTCGTGCGGCGGCTGGCCGTGCTCTGCCGGGAGGAGGTGATCGACGAGGCGGTGATCGAGGCCGAGCTTTGCTCGGCGGCGCGCCCGGCCCCGGCCGAGGAGGCCGCCGATGCCACCCTCGAGGAGGCCGTGGAGCGGTGGCTCGAGCGCCATTTCCGCAGCTTCGGCGAGGCGCTGCCGCCGCCCGGCCTGTATCATCGCGTCCTGCGCGAGGTCGAGCGGCCGCTGCTCACGCGGGTGCTGCGGGCCACCGGTGGCAATCAGCTCCGCGCCGCCGATATACTGGGCGTCAATCGCAATACCCTGCGCAAGAAGCTGCGCGATCTCGAGATCCAGCCGGGGCGAGCATCTTGACCACCAGCGAGGGCTCCGTGCGCGAAGGCGCGAGGAAGGGGACGCTGACGACGCTGCGCATCGGGCCGCCCGGCCTGCGCTCGCGCCTGCGCCAGTTCGATCTGGAGCGGCGGGTGGCGCTGGTACTGGCGGTGATGGCAGTGATCGCCGGCTTCGCGACGTATCTCCAGATTTCCTCGGCGCCACCGTTCGGTGGCGGCATCCGCTGGGTGGTTCTGCTCCTCAATCTCGACCTCATCCTGCTGCTGCTCCTGGGCGTGCTGATCGCCCGCCGCCTGGTCCAGCTCGTCCTGCAGCGGCGACGCGGGCTGCACGGCTCGCGGCTGCACGGCAGGCTGGTGGCGCTGTTCGGCCTGGTGGCGATCGCCCCCAGCATCATCGTCTCCATCTTCTCCATCACCTTCTTGAGTTCCGGCCTCGAGGCCTGGTTCAGCGAGCGGATCCACACGGCACTCACCAACTCGCTGCGCGTCTCCCGGGCCTATCTGGAGGAACACAAGGCCAACATCCGCGCCGATGCGCTGGCCATGGCCGCCGATCTGAGCCGCGAGGTACCCTTCTATTTCGACAGTCCGAGCCGCCTCGAGAAGCTGGTCAACGCCCAGGCGGCGCTGCGGGCGCTCAGCGAGGCGGTGTTGTTCGATGCGGCCGGCAACGTACTGGCCCGCAGCGGTCTGAGCTTCACCTTCGAACTCGACCGGCTGCCGATGGAGGTCCTGGACAAGGCGGATCGGGGCGAGGTGGTGGTGCTCACCAGCGACACCGACGACCGGGTACGCGCGGTGCTGCGCCTCGAAGGGCTCGGCAAGGTCTATCTGGTGGTCGGCCGCTTCGTCGACCCCGAGGTGCTCGGCTTCGTGCAGCGCACCCAGGAGGTGGTCAGCGAATACGAAGCGATGCAGAAGGAGCGCTCCGATGTGCAGATCGCCTCCGCGCTCATTTTCGGCATCATCGCGCTGCTGCTGCTGCTGGCCGCGGTCTGGACCGGGCTCAATTTCGCCGACCGGATGGCGACACCGCTCGCCCGTCTGATCGCCGCCGCCGAGCGGGTGCGCAGCGGCGATCTCATGGCCCGGGTGCCGGAAACCGAGGCCGATGACGAGATCGCGGTGCTGAGCCGCGCCTTCAACCGCATGACCAGCCAGCTTTCCAGCCAGCAGCGGGCGCTGATCGAGGCCAACCAGCAGCTCGACCGCCGCCGGCGCTTCACCGAAGCGGTGCTGACCGGGGTTTCGGCCGGCGTGCTCGGGCTCGATTCCGACCACACCATCCTCCTGCCCAACCGGCAGGCCCTGGATTTCCTGGCCGTCGAGGGCGGCGATCTGACCGGACGGCGGATCGAGGAGGTGATGCCCGAGGCCCTGCCTCTGTTCGCCCGTCTCGACGGGCAGGAGACCTCGGTGACCGGCGAGATCGTGCTGGAGCGTGCGGGGCAGCAGCGCACCCTTCTCGTC
>JALSRW010000147.1 GCA_026984595.1 Alphaproteobacteria bacterium | reverse complement strand
GGGCCTGCATCCGGTCGAGGCGGAGCTTTCGCATCAGCCGTTCGAGTTCCCCCGTCAGGCCGCGTCTGGCGACCTCGCGGCCGAGCCGTTCGACGGCGTCGATGGCGAGCAGCGAAGGGGCGGCCTCCGACGGGCAGGGTTCCGACCCGCGGATGAACCCCCGGCCCATTCGTCCGGCGGCGAAGCCGGTCAGCCACAACAACAGCGCTCCGCCCAGCCACGGGGCCGCTTCGCTGCCCCAGAGCGCGACATCGATATCCAGGATATCCAGGAATGCCGGCGAGCCGGCACCGGCCAGCACCAATGCTGCGCCGACCACCGCCAAGACCGCCGACCTTGCCGTGCCAGGGGGAAAATGCAGACTGCTGCATGCGCGCCGCGCGCCCTGCGAAACACCCCGCCAACCCGCCCGCTCCCGCGGCTGCTGAGGGACCATGTTGTTTTCGCCCAACTCTGTTTCCCGACAGCCCGCTCTTGTCTGCGCACGCAACCCGCCTGCAGGCACGGCCTGTCGCGGGCTCCTGCGAAAGATCTGCATGGACAGATCGAATGATCGCACAGTGCGGCGATTTTGAAGAGAATTCAAGATACTGTTGATCTCTTTGCGGTAGAATGTGGCGAAAACGCCACGCGGCGCGGTTTCATCTTGTCCGGTGCCGGCGGGATGCTGTGAAAGGTATTCGGATCGCCTCGCCGTGCCCGCGGGCGGAACGCCGTCTGCGCTCTGGCGGCTGCGACAAAATGTGCCTATATGATCGGCGGAGGCGCCCGACAGCGGCGCCCTGCTGTGGCCGCCCCGGGCCGCGGATCCGGAGGCGGGCGCTGCAGACACCATGGCGGAAGGCAGCGTGCGGCAATCCTTCGAGCAGCCAGTGATCGGTACGGAACTCCGTCTGCCCGGATGGCTCGGTCGCTTCGGCGAGATGCTGGCCGGCATGCGGGCGGACGAAACGCCGGGCGAACAGGGGCGGGTGAGCCATTACGGGCTCGCCCTGACCCGCTGGGTGGCGGTCACCGGTCAGCTCTTCACGATTCTGTTCGTCCATTTCTCGCTCGGCATCCCGTTGCCTCTGGCCCGGCTGCTGCCGGCCGTGCTGCTGAGCGTGCTGGTGAACGTCACGCTGGCACTGGTGCTCGGCTGGCGGGTCCGTCTTTCGGAGCCGGCGGCGGGTGCCCTGTTCGTGTACGATATCCTGCAGCTCGGGTATCTGCTGTGGATGACCGGCGGGATCCAGAACCCCTTCAGCGTGCTGCTGCTGGTTCCGGTGGGTCTGGCGGCCGGCCTCCTGGGCCGGGCCTGGACCGTGGGTCTGACGGTGCTGACCCTGCTGGTCGTGACCTCGATCTCGCTGGGTGCCGGTGGTCTGCCCTGGCAGGAGGGGGTGCTGCACCTGCCGAGGCTCTATCTGGTCGCCGGCTGGGCCGGGATCAGCATCGCCATCGTCCTGATCGCGGTCTATGCTTGGCAGTTCGCCGAGGAGGGGCGGCAGCGGGCCAATGCGCTCGCCGCCACCCAACTCGCGCTGATGCGCGAGCAGCAGCTCTCGGCGCTGGGCAGCCAGGCCGCGGCGGCCGCCCATCTGCTGGGAAGCCCGCTCGGAACCATCGCCGTGGTGGCCAAGGAGCTGGCCCGGGAGCTGCCGCAGGACCATCCTCTCTACGAGGACGTCCGCGAGATTCTCGAACAGACCGGGAGATGCCGGGAAATCCTGGCCACCCTCGGCCAACAGCGCGACGAGGGAGCGCTCGAACGGCTGACGCCGGTGCCCTTGTCCGCGGCCCTGGCCGAGATCGCCAAGCCCTTCGAGCGACCGGAGATCACCCTGCGAATCGAACTGCGCGATCGCGACGGCACACCGGAACCGCGGATTGCCTTGCCGCCGGAGATCCGGCATGCTTTCGCCAACCTGATCGACAACGCCGTCCAGTTCGCCACCACAGAGGTGCTGGTGACCATCGAGCCCTCGCGAAGCAGATTGGTGGTGACGATCGAAGACGACGGTCCGGGATTTTCCCCGGAAGTCTTGGGTTGGCTCGGAGAACCGTATCTGTCTACTCGTCACGACAAGGGAGGGCTCGGGCTCGGCGTGTTCATCGCCAAGACACTGCTTGCCCGAACCGGAGCGACCATGCATTTTGACAATACGCGACGCGGTGCGCGGGTGACCTTGCGATGGCCCGGCAACGCGCTCGCGCGGGCCGTCGAGGAGACCGGAAATGGGTGTGGAGACCCCTGAGGCACAGCAGGCGGCGGCGCTGGTGGGCCTGACCAAGGGTGGCGAGGCGCCGAAGCTGCTGCTGATCGACGACGACGCACCGCTGCGCCGTACCTTGGAGCGGGCGCTGGCACGCCGGGGCTTCGTCGTGCATCCGGCGGCCGGCATGCGCGAGGCACTGGGGATCGCCCATCAGCTCCGGCCGGATTTCGCGGTGGTCGATCTGCGTCTCGAGGATGGCAGCGGTCTCGAGCTGGTGCGTCGGCTGCGGGAGATCCATCCCAAGATCCGGATCGTCATTCTCACCGGCTACGGGAACATCGCCACGGCCGTGGCGGCCATCAAGGCCGGGGCCGTCGATTATCTGGCCAAACCGGCGGACGCCGACGACGTCGTCAACGCTCTCCTTTGCAGCGGCAGCGGCCTGCCGCCGCCGCCCTGCAATCCGATGTCGGCGGACCGGGTGCGCTGGGAGCATATTCAGCGGGTCTTTGAGCAGTGCGGACGCAACGTCTCCGAGACCGCGCGCCGCCTCAACATGCACCGGAGGACCTTGCAGCGCATTCTCAACAAGCGGGCACCGCGCGAGTAGATCCTCGCTCGGATGTTCCCTCCGCGGAGGAGCGACGGGATCATGGCAGTGGGGAGCGAGTGGACGGCGGCGGCGCCCGGCCGGCTGCTGATCGTCGACGATGACGCGGGTTTGCGCCGGACCCTGGGACGGGTTCTGGAGCGGGCCGGTTTTTCCGTCCTCAGTGCGGCAAGCCTCAAGGAGGCGTACGAGGCGGTGGCCGACCAGCCGCCCGAGTTCGCCGTCGTCGATCTCAATCTGGCGGATGGGCACGGTATGGAGCTGGTGCGTGGTCTGCAGGAGATCCGCCCCGGCATGCGCGTGGTGGTGCTGACCGGCTACGACAGCATCGCGTCTTCGGTGGTGGCGACCAAGGCCGGGGCCTGGGGGTATCTGGCCAAGCCGGTCGACACCGAGCGGCTGGTAGCCACCCTGCTGGGTGATGCACCGGCGATACTGGAGGAAGGCGAACGCCCGATGTCCGCCGATCGCATCCGCTGGGAATACATCCAGCGGGTGTTCGAACAATGCGGACGCAACGTCTCCGAGACCGCCCGCCGCCTCAACATGCACCGCCGCACGTTGCAGCGCATCCTCAGCAAGCGGGCGCCGCGTCCCTGACCCCGCCCGTTCAGGCGCGACCGGCCAGGGTCTCGAACATCACCACGAAGCCGCGGCAGCCGCTGTGGCCGCCGGAGATGGCGACGGCGATCGCCTGGGAAGTGCGGACCTTGCCCGGCGATACATAGGTGGCACTGAAGGAGCCCCGCCGCAGGCGCGCTTCCAGCAGGCTCGTCCACATTTCCCGGATGCCCGGTCCGCGCAGAATCATGATATTGTCGATGCGCTGTCCGACGGTCGCCTTGGGATCGAGGTTGAGCCACAGGCAGAAGGCGCGGTTGAGCTGCTTGATGGTGCGTTCGGCATCGAGCACCAGACAGGGCAGCGGACAGGCCTCGAGAACCCGGGCGAGATCCTGGGAGTTGCCCGCGAGGGCCAGGCGGTCGAGTTCCTTCTGC
>JALSRW010000146.1 GCA_026984595.1 Alphaproteobacteria bacterium | reverse complement strand
GTCATCCGCCCCGGCCCGCTCCAGAGCCCCCACCAGCGCCTCGACCATGTCGAACTCGGTGATGGCGTTACGGGTCTCCGGCCGATCGAGACGGATGGTGACCACATGCGCCCGGCACTCGTAGAAAACGCATGCCTTCATGGCTCGCCCTCCCCGTCCCATCGGCGCCGCCCGGCCCGGGGGACCCGTCCGCACCCCCGGGAAGACGGAAGGCGGCATCGTTTCTGTCAGTAGAGATCGAAGGCCGAGAGCCGCTCCGATCCGGGCTTCCCGGCGGCCGCGGTTTCGCGCAGCGCGAGGCGCCTTCGGCCGACGGCACGGGTAATGCGCACCGGATAGCCGCGCCGGGCGACGAGCTCGGCATCGACGAAATCCCAGTCGATCCGGTCCACCGCATCGCCGGCCTTTTCGCGGATGTAGTCGTGCACCGGCGGCGGCGGCTTGAGGGTCATGCGGTAGGTTGCCTCGAGTTCTTCGAGCTGGTCGGGATCGGGATGGGCCTCGAGATAGAGCTCTCCCTCGTGCCAGCCGGCCTTGATGGTCTGGGCCAGTACCATGACCGGGGTACCGATCGGCACTTTGTCGAAGAGATCCTCGATCTGCTCGGGGTAGAGCCGGATGCAGCCGCGGCTGACACGCCGTCCGACGCCATAGGGCTTGCTGGTGCCGTGAATGAGATAGGTGGGCCAGCCCAGATAGAGGGCGCGGGTACCGAGCGGATTGTCGGGTCCGGGCGGCACCACCTTCGGCAGAGCCGGATTGTCGCGCCGGGTGGCCGCGGTCGGATACCATGCCGGATTCTTCTTCTTGCGCACGATCTTGGTGGTCCCGAGGGGCGTTTCCACGCCTTCCCGGCCGATGCCGATGGCGTGGGTCTCGGGCGGCCCCTTGCGCGGGAAGAAGTAGAGGCGCAGCTCGGCGAGATTGACGACGATGCCGCGTCGCGGGGCGTCGGGCAGCACATGCCGGGTGGGAAGGACGATCAGCCGCTCTTCGCCCGGCACCCAGGGATCGACCCCGGGATTGGCCGCCGAGATCTCGATCACGCCGAGATCGTGACTGCGCGCCACATCCAGGAGGATGGTATCGGCCCCGGTGACCAGCGCCCGCATGCGGCCGATCAGATCGCCGCCGGCGGCTTCGGCGAAGGCGACACGGGGCAGGAGCGGCCCGGCACCGAGAGCGGCCAGGCCGGCGAGAAGGCTGCGGCGACCCAGACGCGCGCCAGGAAGGGTTCCGAGCTCGGGCGCCGGAGCTGCTGGCTGCCGGGATATCGGTTTCCGCTGCATGATCCCTCTCGCCGGGTCCCGATCGGTTACTTGCGCAGTCCCGCGCGGAAGATGCGGTCGGCCTTCTCGCTCGCCATGGCCGCTTCCTGCTTGGCCGCCGCGGCGTCCGCAGCCGCCTGATCGGCCTTGCTCAGCGCCTGGGTGGCCTTCTCGTCGGCGGCCTGCGCGGTGGCCCGCACACCGGCGATCTCGGAGCGCAGCGCCTCGAGGTCGGACTTCGCGGCACAGCCTCCGAGGGCGAGCAGTGCGCCGCCCGCCAGCGCGAGGCTGTAAAGCTTGGAACGTTTCATGATCTCCTCCATGTTTCCGTTGGCCAATGCGCGCAGGACCGACGGCTTCCGCCTCTGTTTCCCGAGATCGGGCGACCCCTTTCCGTCGGCCGATTTACACATAGACGTTCACGGGAAAGGGTGCAAACGCGGCTTAGGGACGAATTTCCACCGGCGTGCCCAGTTCCACGGTCTGCCACAGAATGTCCATCTCCCGATTGGTGACGGCGATACAACCGTTGGTCCAGTTGAACAGCCAGTGATCCTTCTCCCAGCCGGCCAGCGCCGGATCGAGACCATGGATCATGATCTGGCCGCCGGGGTCGAGACCTTCGGCGCGGGCCCGGGCGCGATCCTCCGGGCTCGGGTAGGAAATCTTGATGGCCCGGTAGAAATCGCTGTCGGGGAGAAAGCCGTCGATGAAGTAGCGCCCCTCGGGCGTACGTCCGTCACCCTCGTAACGCTTCGGCCCACGCGGTCGCCAGCCGAGGGCGATACGGAAACTGTCCACCACCTCCCCACCTCGCAGCAGATAGAGCTTGCGCTCCTGCTTGACGATCAGGATGCGATCGACGGCCGCCGCACCGGTATGCGCCGCCGCCCGCGCCACGACATGCGACCCGGCCAGAGCGAAGAACACCAGCAGGATCGGAAAGATTCGGCAGATACCGCGAAAACGCTGTGCCCCGTTTCGCATTCCGCTCCTCTGCAGCGAACACCGTCCCCACACGGCCGGCGTAACACGGCCGCCGCCGTCTCTCTACCAGCAATCCCCTAACATTTCACTAAGCTCGCCGCCGGATCAGAGCTTCGCACCCCGGCCGGCCCCGCCCCTGGGCACGGAATGGCGCGGCAGCCGCCAGGCCAGAACCGCTCCGAGCAGCGGCGCCATCACCACCACCATCCATGCCAGCCGCCAGGCGGGCTCGGGATAGATCCGCGTGCCCTGCCGCATCTCTCCCAGCCAGCCGACATCGAGGAGCATGCCGAGCAGTGTCTGCATCCCAGCACCGACCAGCAGCACGGCGGTGTTGACGATGCCGGAAGCCGTCGCCGCGTCGATATCACCGAACCGATCGCGGGCGAAAGCGAAAGCCACCACCATGCAGCCGCCTCCGAGACCCAGTACCACGAGCGCCGCGGCCAGCAGGGGCACCGGCGGAAAGCTCGATAGCACCGCCCACGCGGCGAGCTGCAGAAGGGAGCCACCGACCAGCACCGGGCGGCGCCCGAGGCGGTCCGAAAAGGCGCCCATCAACGGGCCGCCGGCCGCCCAGGCGAGCAACATCGCCGAGCTCAGGAGGCCGGCCGAGGCCGGCGACATTCCGTAGACCTGCTGCAGAAACGGCACACCCCAGAGGCCGGCGAACGCCAGAATGGGCGGGCCGAGCGAGCCCGTGATGCCGATCAGCAGCCAGGTTTCCCGGCGGTGCAGGATGGATGCCAGCACCGCCCGGGGCGGGCCAGCGGCACGGGATTTGCGGGGTCCGCCCCGACGCAGCACGAGGACGAGCAGTGCCAGCAGCAGTCCGACCAGGGAGGTTGCCAGCATGGCGCCCCGCCAGCCCAGGCCGCCCACCAGCAGCGCCAGCGGGGTCTGGCCGAGGATCGCACCCAGGGTGCCCGCGGTCAGGGTGAGGCCGGCGATCAGGCCGAAGCGCTCCGGCGGCAGGTGCAGGGCGGCGATCTTGAGAGAGCCGATATAGGCGACGCCCACCCCGGCACCGACCATCGCCCGCCCGAGAACCGCGAGCGCGTAGTCGGGAGCGAAACCGAAGATCGCCGCCCCCATTGCCGCGAACAGCGCCGCGAAGGCGAGCAGCCGGCCCGGACCGATGCGATCCATGAGCAACCCGGCGGGAATCTGCACCGCGGCGTAGGCATAGAAATAGGCCGCCGACAGGGTCCCCAGCAGCGCCCCACCGAGGGCGAAATCGCGCATCAGATCGGTGGCGATGACGGCGGGGGCGACGCGCTGGAGAAAGCCGTAGGCGTAGAACAGCGCCGCCATACCCCACAGCAGCCATCCCGCGCGCAGGGTTTGCGATGCTTTGTCCGCTGGCGTCATGGCGGTGCGACGCCATATAGAGATCGAGCCGCCCCCACAAGGGGCCGCAGCCGACCGGGCCCGTTTCCCGACCCCGAAAGCCGCAATCCGCTGCCATCATGTCAGAAAGCCACCTGCTGTCGCCGCATGTCGAGCTCCACAACCCGAACGGCCGCGCCGCCGTGCTGCTGCTCTGCGATCACACCG
>JALSRW010000145.1 GCA_026984595.1 Alphaproteobacteria bacterium | reverse complement strand
CGCCTCATATTGGATGGCGGTGTTCTGGAGATCTCCTGGTCGGGCGAGGGTCCGGTGGAGATGACCGGACCTGCCGCCTACTGCTTTCGCGGTACCTTCGAGCCCACGGATCTATTGTCGGACTGAATGCGTACGCCCCGGATCGTCACCTTCGGCTGTCGCCTCAACACCTTCGAATCGGAGGTGATGCGCCGCCATGCGCAGAAGGCCGGCCTCCGGGACACGGTGGTCGTCCATACCTGTGCCGTCACCGCCGAGGCCGAACGGCAGGCCCGCCAGGCGATCCGCCGCGCCCGCCGCGAGCATCCCGGCGCCCGCATCGTCGTCACCGGCTGCGCCGCCCAGATCGATCCCGAGCGCTATGCCGCCATGGAGGAGGTCGACCACGTCCTCGGCAACGGCGAAAAGCTGCGCCCCGAGACCTGGCGGGCTCTGGCCGCGGGTGGCGGCGCGCGCCTCCAGGTGGCCGACATCATGGCCGTGCGGGAGACCGCCGGGCATCTGGTCGAGGGTTTCGACGGGCGCACGCGGGCCTTCGTGCAGATCCAGCAGGGCTGCGATCACCGCTGCACCTTCTGTATCATCCCCTATGGCCGCGGCCCGAGCCGCAGCCTGACGGTGGCCGAGGTGGTCGCGCAGGTGCGGCTGCTGGTGGAGAACGGCTACCGGGAGATCGTGCTCACCGGCGTCGATCTCACCTCCTGGGGCGCCGATCTCGAGGGCCGTCCGCGGCTCGGGGATCTGGTGCGGCGGATCCTGCACGAGGTACCGGAACTGCCGCGTCTGCGCCTCTCCTCGATCGACCCCGCCGAGGTCGATTCCGCCCTCGAGGCCGCCCTCGCCGAGGAAGACCGCCTGATGCCGCATCTCCATCTGTCGGTGCAGGCGGGCGACGATCTGATCCTCAAGCGCATGAAACGGCGGCACCTGCGGGCGGATGTGCTGCGCCTGGTGCGCGAGCTTCGCGTCCTGCGCCCCGATCTGGTGTTCGGTGCCGATCTGATCGCCGGATTTCCCACCGAGGATGCGGCGATGTTCGCGCGCACCCTCGATCTCGTCGAGGAGGCGGGATTCACCTTCCTGCATGTGTTCCCCTATTCGCCGCGCCCCGGAACCCCGGCCGCGCGCATGCCGCAGCTCCCCCGGGAGGTGCGCAGGGAACGGGCGGCGAGGCTGCGCGAAGCCGGCGAGCGGATGCTGGCACGGTTCCTGGCCGCCGAGGTGGGGCGCAGGCGCACGCTCCTGGTGGAGCGCGACGGCGGCGGCCATACGGAACATTTCGCTCCCGCCCGGCTGGATGCGGCCAGCCGCCTGCCTGCCGGCCGGCTGGCTCCGGTGGCGATCACCGGTGCCGCCGGGCGTTGCCTGATCGCGAGGCCGCTGGACCATGGCTGAGAAGCTCGGCTGGCTGCAGCGCCTGAAGCAGGGTCTCGCCCGCTCCTCGAGCAGTCTCAGGGAGCGCATCACCGGCGTGCTGCGCCGCCGCCGGCTCGACGAGGAGGCCCTCGAGGAGCTCGAGGAAGCGCTGATCATGGCCGATCTCGGCGTCGATACGGCGGCCGAGCTGACCCGCGTCCTGGCCCGGGAGCGTTTCGGCAAGGAGGTCACCGATCGCGAGGTCCGCGAGACCCTGGCGGCGGCCATCGCCAGGATCCTGGAGCCGGTGGCCCGCCCCCTGCCGGTGCGGCCCGCGGCCCGGCCCCAGGTGGTCCTGGTGGCCGGCGTCAACGGTGTCGGCAAGACCACGACCATCGGCAAGCTCGCCCGACAGATGCGTCGCGAGGGGCGCAAGGTGATGCTCGCCGCCTGCGATACCTTCCGCGCGGCGGCGGTGGAGCAGCTTCGCATCTGGGGCGAGCGCACCGGGGCGGCGGTGGTGGCCGGCAAACCGGGAGCCGATGCCGCCGGCCTCGCCTACGAGGCGCTGGAACGCGCCCGCCGCGAGGGTTTCGATGTCCTGCTGATCGATACCGCCGGCCGCCTCCACAACAAGCAGGTGCTGATGGAGGAACTGGCCAAGATCGTGCGGGTGGTGAAGAAGCTCGACCCGGAGGCGCCCCATGACGTGGTACTGGTGCTCGATGCCACCACCGGCCAGAACGCGCACAACCAGGTCGAGACCTTCCGGGCGATGGTCGATGTCACCGGGCTCATTGTCACCAAGCTCGACGGCACCGCCCGGGGCGGGGTGGTGGTCGCGCTTGCGCGGCGCTTCGGGCTGCCGGTACATGCCATCGGCGTCGGCGAAACCGCCGAGGATCTGCAGCCCTTCGAGCCGATGTCCTTCGCCCGCGCCCTGCTCGGCCTCGACCGGGAACCGGAACGAGGTGGGTGACCGGCGGAAG
Organism: Alphaproteobacteria bacterium; assembly: GCA_026984595.1. Taxonomy (GTDB): domain Bacteria; phylum Pseudomonadota; class Alphaproteobacteria; order Geminicoccales; family Geminicoccaceae; genus JALSRW01. The sequence continues at coordinate 1,468 of JALSRW010000145.1, read as the reverse complement.
GACGCGCCGCAACCGGCAACAGGGAACGAGGCATGTCGCGCAACATCGTCGAAACGCTGCTCGGTGCCGTGGTGCTGCTGGTCGCCTTCGGCTTTCTTTCCTGGGCCTATACCCGCAGCAATGTCGGCAGTCCCGACGGCTACCTGCTGAGCGCCGCCTTCGACCGGGTGGACGGGCTGGAGGTCGGTGCCGATGTGCGGGTCAGCGGGATCCGGGTCGGCAAGGTGGTGGATGAAAGGCTCGACCGCGACACCTACCAGGCGGAAGTGGTGTTCAGCGTCCGCAAGGACATCGCGCTGCCGCGCGACAGCTCGGCGGCGATCGTCAGTTCCGGACTGCTGGGGAGCAAGTATCTGGCGATTCTGCCGGGCGCCGAAGAGGAGATGTTGCGGCCCGGCGGCAAGATCACCCTGACCCAGTCGCCGATCAATCTCGAGGATCTGCTCGGGCGTTACATCTTCGGCGGCAAGCCGGGCGAGCAGAAACCATGAAGCCGGCCGTCGGCTTGCTGCTGGCCCTGCTTCTCGCGCCCGTGGCGGCGCGGGCCGCCGCCGAGGAGCCCTATGCGGTGGTCGTCCTGCAGGGCCTCGACAAGATCACCGCGCGGATCTCCACCTTCACCGCCCCCATCGATCGGACGGTCCGGTTCGGCACCCTCGAGATCACCGCCCGGGCCTGCTACAAGACGCCCCCCGTGGAGCCGCCGGAGAGCGCCGCGTTCCTGCAGATCGACGCGGTCGATCCGGGACGTCCGGGCGAGCGCGTGTTCAGCGGCTGGATGTTCGCCTCCAGCCCCTCGCTCTCGGCCCTGGAGCATCCGGTCTACGACGTTTGGGTGCTGGACTGCGAGGAGCCGCTGCCGGCCGAAGAGCGCCCGTCGGAGGGCGCCGCATCGGAGAGCGGTCCGGACGCCCCCGCATCGGGAACCGCGCCGGCGCCCCTGCCGCCCGATCTGCTGCTGCTGCCGAACGCCGCGAAAGCGAACGAATAGGAATCGCGCGGAAAGGTGGCGTGCCTGACGATCGCCCGTCGCAGGCGGATGCGGTACTCCTGCCGGCTGATCTCGATGGCCCCGAACCGCTTCAGATGATCGGTCACGAACTGGGTGTCGAGCAGCTCGAAACGGCCGGCCCGCAGCCGGCAGACCAGTTCCACCAGCGCCACCTTGCTGGCGTCGCGCACCCGGCTGAACATGCTCTCGCCGAAGAAGGCGGCGCCCAGCACCACGCCGTAGAGGCCGCCCACCAGCCGACCCTCCCGCCAGCATTCGACACTGTGGGCGAAGCCCCGTGCGGCCATTGCGATATAGGCCTCGATCAGCTCGTCGTTGAGCCAGGTGCGGGGACGATCCGGAGTCGGCTCGGCACAGGCGGTGATGACCTCGGGAAAGCTGGTATCGACGCGGATCTCGAAAGGCGCGCGCCGCAGCAGCTTGCGGAGACTGCGGGAGACGTGGAAGCCATCGAGG
>JALSRW010000144.1 GCA_026984595.1 Alphaproteobacteria bacterium | reverse complement strand
GAGACGGCTGTGCGAGCATTTCGGCCTCGCCACCCTCGAAGGGCTGGGCGCCTTCGAGCGGGCCGAACTGGCGGCCGCCGGTGCCCTCCTGGACTACCTGCTGCTCACCCAGAAGGGACATCTGCCGCGTCTCGAACCGCCGCGGCGCATCGTCCCCGACCGGGTGATGCGCATCGATCCCGCCAGCCGCCGCAATCTGGAGCTCACGAAAAACCTTTCGGGCGAGCGCGAGGGCAGCCTGCTGCAGGCCATCGACCGTACCGTCACCGGCGCCGGAGCACGGCTGCTGGCCGACCGCCTGGCGGCGCCGCTCTGTGATGCCGCCGCCATTCGCGAGCGCCTCGACCGGGTCGAAGCCTTCGTCGACGATCCCGATCTGCGCCGGAGCGTGCGCGAGCTCTTGCAGGGCATGCCGGATCTCGATCGCGCCCTCTCCCGCCTGTCCCTGGGGCGCGGCGGGCCGCGGGATCTGCTGGCCATCGGCCGCGGTCTCGACGCCGCCGCCGGGCTCGCCGGCAGGCTCGGCGAGGCCGCCCCGCCGCTCATGGCACTGGCCGCCGGCATCGCCGATCTTCGCGCGCTCGCCGAACGCTTGCTCGAGGCCCTCGTGGACAGCCCGCCGCCCTCGAGCCGCGAGGGCGGCTTCCTGCGTGCAGGCGTCGATCCGGAGCTCGATGCTCTGCGTGATCTGCGCGATCGGGGACGGCGCCACATCGCTGCCCTCGAGGGCCGCTACCGCGAGGAAACCGGCATTCCCTCGCTCAAGATCCGCCACAACAATCTGCTGGGCTACTACATCGAGGTCACCGCCACCCATCGCGACAAGGTGCCGGCGAGTTTCCTGCAGCGCCAGAGCATGGCCAACGCCACCCGCTTCACCACCGGGGAGCTTGCGGCACTCGAGCAGCAGCTCGCCAGTGCCGCCGAGCGGGCGTTGGCGCGCGAGCAGGCGATCTTCGCCGAACTGCTGGAGGCGGTGCGGGAAGCGGCCGGGGCCGTCGCCGCCACCGCGGCGACGGTGGCCGCCGTCGATCTCGCCGCGGCCCTCGCCACCCTCGCCGTCGAGCAACGCTATGTGCGCCCGGCCATTCGCGAGGATACCGCCTTTCGCATCGTCGGCGGCCGCCATCCGGTGGTGGAACAGGCCCTGGCCCGCCGCCACGAGAGTTTCGTCGCCAACGACTGCGATCTTTCGGAAGGCCGGCGGCTGTGGCTGCTGACCGGCCCCAACATGGCCGGCAAGAGCACCTTTCTCCGGCAGAACGCGCTGATCGCCGTGCTCGCCCAATGCGGCAGCTTCGTGCCCGCCGAGGCCGCCGAGATCGGCATCGTCGACCGCCTCTTTTCCCGGGTCGGGGCGGCCGACGATCTCGCCCGCGGCCGCTCGACATTCATGGTCGAAATGGTGGAGACCGCGGCGATCCTCCATCAGGCCACCGAACGCAGTCTCGTCATCCTCGACGAGATCGGCCGCGGCACCGCCACTTTCGACGGGCTGTCGCTGGCCTGGGCGGTGGTCGAGCATCTGCACGACCGGGTGCGCTGCCGGGGGCTGTTCGCCACCCATTACCACGAGCTGACCGCTCTCGCCGGCCGCCTGCCGCGGCTCGCCGCCCACACCATGCGGGTCAAGGAGTGGCGCGGCGATGTGGTGTTCCTGCACGAGGTCACGCCGGGCCGGGCCGATCGCTCCTACGGCATCCATGTGGCGCGTCTGGCCGGCTTGCCGGCCGCCGTCATCCGCCGCGCTACACAGGTGCTGCACCGCCTCGAAGCGACCGAGGCGGGTTCGCCGGCGACCGTGCTGGCGGGCGATCTGCCGCTGTTCGCGGCGCTGCGCGAGACGCCCGCGGAGCCCCCCGGGGAGCATCCGGTGCTGGCCAGGCTGAAGGAGATCGACCCCGACCATCTGTCGCCGCGCGAGGCCCTCGATCTCCTGTACGAGCTGCGCCGTCTCCTGGCCGCCGGCGAGGATCCGTGACCGCGCGATACGCCTTCCTCCTTCTCACCTGGCTGCTGCTGCCCGGGGTGGCCGCCGGCGAGGGTGCGCCGCGGCTGGAGCGGTTCCTGCAGCAGAGCGGCCCGATCTGCGCCCGCGGGCCGGCCGATGCCTGCCTCGCCCGCCTCTTCGCCTATCTCGATACGGACGGAAGCCGGCGGGTGGAGCCGGGCGAGCTGCGCCGGGCGCGCGCCGATGCCGGCGCCTGGGTGGACCGCCACCGCAACTCGCTGCCGCCCCTGGAGCGCAGGCTCGCCGACGGGCTGCTGTGGACCGTGGATCTGATCGGCACCGACGCCCTGTTCAGGGGCTACGATACGGACGGCGACGGGCGCCTGACCGCCCGGGAGCTGTTCGCCGACATCCGCACCGACGGCCGGCCGCTCGGCGCGCTCCTGGGTGATCGCGAAGCGATCGACTGGGGCCGCATGCGCGCCCGCTTCGGGCGTGCGGTCATGCTGCTGGAGGCGATCCTCGGCGGCCTCTACTGAGATCGTCTCGACGCCGGGCGGTCGAAGGTCTACATGGAAGAAGACGCCGTCGGCCCGGGATCCGGAGAGGAGCCGTGGACAACAAGCAGGCCCATTTCCATATCTGGTACTTCATCGCCGCCTTCATCCTGCTCCTGCTGATCCAGGACTGGTGGCAGACCTCGCAGACGACCGAGGTCGTCCCCTACAGCCAGTTCGAGAAATACCTGGAGGAGGGCAAGGTCAAACGCATCGTCATCGGCGATCAGTACATCACCGGCTACTTCGCCGAGCCGCAGGAAGGCAAAGTCCGCTTCGTGACGCCTCGCGTCGATCCCCGGATCGCCAACGAACTCAAGAAATACAACGTCGAGTTCACCGGCACGGTGGAGAACACCCTGATCCGGACCATCCTCTCCTGGGTGATCCCCATCGTCCTGTTCTTCGCCATCTGGGCCTTCTTCTTCCGACATATCGTGGAGCGGCAGGGGATGGGCGGGCTGATGTCGATCGGCCGCTCCAAGGCCAAGGTCTACATGGAGAAGAACACCGGCGTCACCTTCCACGATGTGGCCGGGGTCGAAGAGGCCAAGCAGGAACTCCAGGAGGTGGTCGAGTTCCTCAAGAATCCGAAGGAATACGGCCGCCTCGGCGCACACATCCCCAAAGGAGTGCTGCTGGTGGGACCGCCCGGTACCGGCAAGACTTTGCTGGCGCGGGCGGTGGCCGGCGAGGCCGGAGTGCCCTTCTTCTCGATCACCGGCTCCGAGTTCGTCGAGATGTTCGTCGGCGTCGGTGCGGCGCGGGTGCGCGATCTCTTCGACCAGGCCCGCAAGCACGCCCCCTGCATCATCTTCATCGACGAGCTCGACGCCCTGGGCCGGGCCCGCTCCTCGCTGCCGACCATGGGCGGGCACGACGAACGCGAACAGACCCTCAACCAGTTGCTGGCGGAGATGGACGGCTTCGATCCCAGCGAGGGGATCGTCGTGCTGGCCGCCACCAACCGGCCGGAGATCCTCGATCCGGCGCTCCTGCGGGCCGGCCGCTTCGACCGCCAGATCCTGGTGGACCGCCCCGACAAGAAGGGCCGCGAGGCGATCCTCCGGGTCCATGTCAAGAAGATCAAGCTGGCGCCCGATGTGGACATCGAGAAGATCGCCGCCATGACCACCGGCTTTTCGGGGGCCGATCTCGCCAATCTCGTCAACGAGGCGGCCCTGCTCGCCACCCGCCGGCACGCCGAGGCGGTGAGCATGGACGACTTCACCCGGGCCATCGAGCGCATGGTCGCCGGGCTGGAGAAGAAGAACCGGCTGCTCAATCCGCGGGAGCGGGAGATCGTC
>JALSRW010000143.1 GCA_026984595.1 Alphaproteobacteria bacterium | reverse complement strand
CATCGGCATCGTCGCCAATGGTGCGGCGGTGGCCATCGGCGCCTTTCTGGGGATCACCGCGGGATATCTGCAGGGCTGGATCGGCACCGCCATCATGCGCTTCACCGATCTGATGATGGCCTTCCCGGCGCTGCTGCTGGCGATTGCGCTAGCCGCCATCTTCAGCCCCTCGCTGTGGATCGTGGCCCTGGTCATCGCCATGGTGAACTGGGTGCAGATCGCCCGGGTGATCTACACCGAGACCAGCTCGCTGGCCGAACGCGAGTTCATCGAGGCCGCCCGGGCCATCGGTGCCGGCCCCTTTCGTATTCTGCTGCAGCACATCCTGCCCCATCTGGTGCCGACATTGCTGGTCTGGGCCACCCTCGGTGTCGCCACCACGGTGCTGCTGGAGGCCACCCTCTCCTATCTCGGGGTCGGGGTGCGCCCGCCCACCCCCTCCTGGGGCAACATCATCTTCGAGAACCAGACCTATTTCGCCACCGCCCCCTGGCTGGTGTTCTTCCCGGGCCTCGCCATTCTGCTGTTGGCGCTTTCCTTCAACCTGGTCGGCGACACCCTCCGGGATGCCCTCGACCCCACCCAGCGCGGGCGCGAGCCATGATCGGTTACATCGCCCGCCGCCTCGGCCAGGCCGTGTTCATCCTGATCGGCATCACGCTGGTCACCTATGTGCTGGTCTATCTGATTCCGGCCGATCCGGTGCGCCAGATCGCCGGCCGCAGCGCCACTCCGGAAACGGTCGAGAACATCCGCCGCCAGCTCGGCCTCGATCTGCCCCTGTGGCGGCAGTATCTGCGCTATCTGGGCAATCTCCTCCAGGGCGATCTCGGCCGCTCCTACATCCAGAAGACCGAGGTCACCACCCTCATCCTGTCGCGCCTGCCGGCCACCCTGCTGCTGATGGTCGGGGCCATCCTGCTGGAGCTGCTGATCGGCCTGTCGGCGGGGATCTATGCCGCCTCGCGGCGGGGCCGGCCGGCCGACCGGGCGATCATGGTCGCCTCCTTCGCCGCCGTTTCCGCTCCCCAGTTCGTGATCGGTATCCTGCTGCTCTACGTCTTCGCGGTACAGCTCGGCTGGTTTCCGATCGGCGGCTACGGCACGCTGCGGCATCTGGTGCTGCCGGCCCTGACCCTCGGCCTTCTGGGCGGCGGCTGGTACGCGCGGATGATGCGCTCGGCGATGATCGACGTGCTGCGGCAGGACTATATCGTCACCGCCCGCGCCAAGGGGGCGGGCAACTTCCGCATCCTGTTCGTCCATGCGCTCCGCAACGCGGCCCTGCCGGTGGTGGCCATGGTCGGCCTCGACATCGGCATCTTCATGAGCGGTGCGGTGGTGGTCGAGTCGGTCTATGGTTGGCCGGGGATCGGCCAACTCGCCTGGCAGGCCATCCAGAGGGTGGACATACCCATCATCGTCGGTGTTACGATCGTCGCGGCGGTGGCCATCGTACTCGGCAATCTGCTGGCCGATCTGGTGGCGCCGTTCATCGATCCGCGCATCAAGTTGCGAAGGTGACAAACCTGGGGGAGGTTCTCGTCATGCGCTTTCTTCTGACTTCGGCGGCACTCGCGCTGTCGCTGCTGGCGGCACCGGCCGGAGCGGCCGAGCCCGAGCAGGGCGGCGAGATGATCGTCACCTACAAGGACGATGTCAGCACCCTCGATCCGGCGATCGGCTACGACTGGCAGAACTGGTCGATGATCAAGAGCCTGTTCGACGGGCTGATGGACTACAAGCCCGGTACCACCGAGCTGGTTCCCGATCTGGCCGAAAGCTACGAGCTGAGCGAGGATGGGCTGACCTACACCTTCAAGCTGCGCAAGGGAGTGAAGTTCCACAACGGGCGCGAGCTCAAGGCAGCCGATATCAAATATTCCATCGAGCGGGCGGTGCGCCCCGAGACCCAGAGCCCCGGCGCCGGCTTCTTCGCCTCCATCGAGGGCTTCGAGGAGCTCACCTCGGGCGCCGCCGAGGGTCTGTCGGGGATCACCGTGCCGGACGACTACACGGTGAAGATCACCCTGTCGCGGCCCGACGCCACCTTCCTCCATGTCATGGCCATCAATTTCAGCTTCGCCGTGCCCCGCGAGGAGGTCGAGAAATACGGTCAGGACTTCGGCAAGAACCCGGTCGGCACCGGCGCCTTCCGTCTGGCCGAATGGACCCTCGGCCAGCGGCTCGTGTTCGAGCGCAATCCCGACTATTACAAGGAAGGGCGGCCACGTCTCGACCGCATCGTCTTCGAGGTCGGCCAGGAGCCGCTGGTGGCGCTCTTGCGCCTGCAGCGCGGCGAGGTGGACATCCTCGGTGACGGCATTCCCCCGGCCAAGTTCCTGGAGATCATGAACGATCCCCAATGGCGGGACAATGTGGTCGAGGGCGGCCAGCTCCATACCGGCTATGTGGCCATGAACGTCACCCTGAAGCCGTTCGACAATGTGCTGGTGCGGCGAGCGGTCAACCATGCCATCAACAAGGACCGCATCATCCGCATCATCAACGGCCGCGCGGTGCCGGCGACCCAGCCCCTGCCCCCGGCCATGCCCGGCCACGATCCGAACTACAAGGGCTACGCCTTCGATCCCGAGAAGGCCAAGCAGCTCATGGCCGAAGCCGGCTACGCCGATGGCGTCGATACCGAGCTCTACGCCATGAACACCGATCCCAACCCGCGCATCGCCCAAGCCATCCAGCAGGATCTGGCGGCCATCGGCATCCGCGCCGAACTCAAGGTGCTGGCCCAGGCCAATGTGATCGCCGCCGGTGGCGAGAAGGACGCGGCACCGATGATCTGGTCGGGCGGCATGGCCTGGATCGCCGATTTCCCCGATCCCTCCAACTTCTATGGCCCGATCCTGGGCTGCGGGGGAGCGGTGCCGGGCGGCTGGAACTGGGCCTGGTACTGCAACCAGGAGCTCGACGCCCTGGCCGCCAAGGCCGACGCCATGGTGGAGCCGGCCCAGGCCGAAGAGCGCATCGATCTGTGGCGGCAGATCTTCCTGCGCATCATGGATGACGCCCCCTGGGCGCCGGTCTTCCACGAGCAGCGTTTTACCATGAAGTCGGACCGGCTCGGCGGCCCCGACGCCATCTTCGTCGACCCCGTACACATCCCGGTCCATTACGACGAGGTCTACATCAAACATGGCCAGTAACCACACGATCCACCGCCACCGTCACCATTTCGGCTGGGACAACGCGATCCCGCCGGTGATGACGGTGGCGCCGGGCACCACCGTCACTTTCGAGACGGTGGACGCCTCGGGCGGCCAGCTCGGGCCGGATTCCACGGTCGAGGATGTGGGCCGGCTCGATTTCGGCAGGGTCAACCCGGTCACCGGCCCCGTCTTCATCGACGGAGCCGAGCCGGGCGACGCCCTCGAGGTGACCATCGAGAGCTTTCGCCCTTCGGGATGGGGCTGGACCGCGGTAATCCCGGGCTTCGGCCTTTTGGCCGAGGATTTCCCGGAAGCCGCCCTGCACATCTGGAAATACGACGCCGAGCGGCTCGCCCCGGCGATGTACGGGCCGGGCGGGCGGGTGCCCCTGAAGCCCTTCACCGGGACCATCGGGGTGGCCCCGGCGGAGCCCGGACCGCACAGCATCGTTCCGCCCCGGGCCTGCGGCGGCAACATGGACATCCGCGATCTCGCCGCCGGCACCCGGCTCTATCTGCCGGTGCAGGTGGCGGGGGCCCTCTTTTCGGTGGGCGACACCCATGCCGCCCAGGGCGATGGCGAGGTCTGCGGCACCGCCATCGAAAGCCCGATGGAGGTCACCCTGACCTTCGATCTGGTCAAGGATGCGGGGCTCCGAACACC
>JALSRW010000142.1 GCA_026984595.1 Alphaproteobacteria bacterium | reverse complement strand
GGATCGAGGCGCGTCCTCCGAACAGATTGGTGCCGCCGATGATGGCGGCGGTGATGGCGGTGAGTTCGTAGGTGAGGCCGGCGGTGGGATCGCCGGCGTTGACCCGGGCCATGAACAGCAGCCCGGCGATGCCGGCGGTGAGGCCGGACAGGGTGTAGAGGGCGAGCTTGTGCCGCTCGACATGGATGCCCATGGCCCGTGCCGCCGCTTCGTTGTCGCCGATGGCCAGCGTATGGCGGCCGAAGCGCGTATAGGCCAGCACGTAATGCGTATAGAGGGCGACGCCTACGAAGACGATGACCGGGAAGGGCACACCGAAGGGCCGGCCCTGACCGATGTAGACGAGGGTCGGGTCGAGCCCGTAGATGGTCTTGCCGTCGGCGATCACCAGGGCCAGACCGCGGGCGATGCCGAGCATGCCCAATGTCACGATGAAGGCCGGAAGTCGTGCCCGGGTGACCAGCAGGCCGTTGACGAGGCCGGCGCCGGCGCCCGCCGCCAGGCACCCCAAGAGGCCGACGAACCAGGGAAGCTCGGCCTTGACCACCAGCGAAGCGCCGACCACTCCCGAAAGCCCGAGCACCGAGCCCAGCGACAGATCGAGCCCGGCAGCCCCGATCACGAAGCTGGCGCCGATCCCCAGCACGCCGATGGTGGCGGTGGCCAGCAGGATGTTGAGGAAGTTGGAGATGCTCAGGAAATAGGGCGAAAGCCAGGCCATCATCGCCCCGAGCAGCAGCAGCACGCCCAGGGACTCCAAGCGAAAGCCGAGCCGTCCCGAAAGGGGACGTCGCGTCGCCGCCATCACCGCCATGTCGACATCCCGAACGAAGGGGCGGGCGGCAGGCCACCCGCCCCGTACCGATCTCCCGTCACTTCACATATTGCAGCAGCGGTTCCTTGCCCTCTTCCAGTACCTGCTTGGTGAGTACCAGGGTGGGCACGGCGATGAACTGCGGCACTTTCTCCCCGTTCAACATGGCCAGGGCTTTTTCCACCGCCTGCTTGCCGACGAGATAGGGGAGCTGGGCCACCGAGGCGTTGAGACGTCCCTGCTTGATGGACTTCACCGCATCGACATTGCCGTCGACGCCGACGACCACGACCTGGCCGCCCTTGCCGGCGGCGAACACCGTCTCCACCGCCCCCAGTGCCATCACGTCGTTGGCGGCGAAGATGGCCTTGAGATCGGGGTAGCGGGTGAGGATGTCGTTGGTGATGTTGGCCGCCTTGCCGCGATCCCAGTCACCCGGCAGCGAGGCCACGATCTCCAGCCCCGGGGCGACCTCCGCGAGCCGTTCGGCGAAGCCGCGGGCCCGCTTCTGGCCGGTGATGTTGCCCGACAGCCCCTCGATCACCAGTACCGGCCCCTTGGCGTCCTTGCCGAGCACGCTGGCCACGTAATCGGCACCCTGGGCGCCGGCGGCGACATTGTCGGAACCGATCGAGAAGGCGATCTCGACGCCGGCCTTCTCGGCCACCGCGTAGTCGATGTTGGCGTCGAGATCGACCACCGGGATGCCGAGCTCGTTGGCCCGCTTGATGCAGGGCAGCAGATTGGTGGAATTGATGGCCGCCGCCAGCAGCATCGTCGGCTTGCGTTCCAGCATGGTCATGCAGACGTTGAGCTGGGGCTCGGCGGCCTGGTCGCTTTCCACGGCCTGGAGATAGTATTCGGCACCGGTCTCCGCGGCGGCATCGCGGATACCCTGCTCCATCGCACCCCAGAAGGGGTTGGAGAGGGTCTTCAGGAGCACCGCGACCACCGGCTTTTCGGCGGCGCCGGCGAGTTGCGGCGCGCCCATCGCGGCGGCCGCCGCGACCGCGAGCACCGTTCCGCGCAGGAATGTCCGTTTGCGCATCGAAACCTCCCTCTTCGTCGTTCGATTTTCGCGGGCAGTTTAGCCGCCGGCCGGGAGAACACAAGCAAGCGGCGACCGCGACGGAAGCTAGCGGAAAAGGTCGGGCAGGGTCATCGACAGGGCCGGCACATAGGTCACCAGCAGCACCGCCGCCAGCAGCGCCAAGTAGAAGGGCCAGATGGAACGCAGCGTGTCCTCGATGCGGATCTTGGCCACCGCACAACCCACGAACAGCACCGAGCCCACCGGCGGGGTCACCAGACCGATACCCAGGTTGATCATCAGGATGATGCCGAACTGGATGGGGTCCATGCCGAGCTCCTCGACGATCGGCAGGAAGATCGGCGTGGTGATGACAATGAGCGGCGCCATGTCCATGAAGGTGCCGAGAAACAGCAGGATGACGTTGATGATCAGCAGCAGCACATATCTGTTGTCGGAGATCGTCTGCAGCAGTTCGAACAGTCGCGCCGGCACCTGGTTGAGGGCCAGCAGCCAGCCGAAAGCGGCGGCGGTGCCGATCACCAGGAGCACGATGGCGGTGGTACGCACCGCATTCCGGGTGGCGGTCAGGAAGGCCTCGAAGGTGAGCGAGCGGTAGAAGAAGGCGGTCACCAGCACCGCGTAGATGACGGCGATCGCCGAGCTCTCGGTGGCGGTGAAGACGCCGCTCAGCACCCCGCCGATGATGATCACCGCGGTCACCAGCCCGGGCAGCGCATCGACGGCCGAACGCAGGATCGCACGCAGGCCGGGAAATGCGTCGCGGGGGTAGCCGCGGCGGATGGCCACCACATAGGCCGCCACCATCAGGCAGAGGCCGGTGAGGATGCCCGGAACGAAGCCGGCCAGGAAGAGCGATGCCACCGAAACCGTGCCGCCGGCGGCGATCGAATAGATGATCATGTTGTGGCTGGGCGGAATGGTGAGGCCGATGGTCGCCGAGGTGACGGTGACGTTGACCGCATAATCCGCATCGTAGCCCTTGCGGCGCATGATCGGGATCAGGGTCGAACCCAGCGCCGAGGCGTCGGCGACGGCGGATCCGGATATGCCGCCGAACAGCATGCTGGACAAGACGTTGACCAGCCCGAGCCCACCCCGCACATGGCCGACGGTGGCACTGGCCAGGCGCACCAGGCGATCGGCGATCCCTCCGTGCAGCATCAGCTCGCCGGCATAGATGAAAAAGGGAATGGCCATCAGGGCGAACACGTTCATGCCCGCGGCCATCCGCTGGAACACCACCAGCGGCGGCAGATCCATGTACATCACGGTGACCAGCGAGGAGAGGCCGAGGGTGAAGGCGATGGGTACGCCCAGCAGCAGCAGGACGATGAAGGTGCCGAACAGGACGATCAGGGTCAAGACGCGTCCCTCGCAGTCGCGGCCGGATTGCCGCCGCGCAGATCCACGAGCAGATGCTCGAGCGAGAACAGGACGATCAGCGTGCCGGAGAGAGGGAAGGGCAGGTAGCCGAGCCCCACCGGAAGTCCGAGAGTGGGGATCACATGGCTCCAAGTGGAGGCGGCCATCTCGGCGCCGTACCAGATCATCGCCGCGCCGAACGCCGCCACCAGCAGATGCACCAGCATGTCGACCAGCAACGCGGCCGGACCGGGCAGGGCCTCCTTGAAGAACACGAGACCGATGTGGAAGCGCTCGCGCACCCCCACCGCCGCCGCCAGCAGGATGTACCAGGTCATCAGGAACAGCGACAGCCGCTCCGACCAGTTGGGGGTGTCGTTCAGCACATAGCGCCCGAAGACCTGCCAGCCGATGATCGCGGTCATCAGCACGAGGCCGCCTGCGCTCAGCCAGAGCGCCGTGTCCGAAAACCAGCGATTGATCCGGGAAACGAGGCTTTTGAGATCCACGGTGCCGGCCGCGCCTTCGAGGAAATGCCGGGTCGAAACATGGAGGCCGCCGGGCGGGAAGTGTGGAACCACCCGCCCGGCTGCGCTTCCGCTTACTTGAAGGCGCGGATGCGCTCGACCAGCGACTTCAGCTCCGGCGTATTGACGAATTTTTCGTAGACCGGAGCCATGGCATCGATGAAGGGCTGCTTGTCGATGTCCTCGACGATTTCGTTGCCGGCAGCCAGCACGATCTTCTTGGATTCCTCGACCCGCCGGTCCCACAGCTCGCGCATGTAGGGCACGGAGAGGGCGGCGGCCTTGCGGATCAGCGCCCGGTCGGCCTCGCTCAGCTTGTCCCAGGTCTTCTTGGACATGATCAGGACTTCCGGCGACATGGAGTGCTGATCGAGCGAATAGTATTTGGCCACTTCGAAATGCCGGGTGGACTCGTAGGACGGCCAGTTGTTCTCTGCACCGTCGATGACGCCCGTCTTGAGAGCTTCATAGACCTGGCCGAATTCCATCGGCGTGGCATTGGCACCGAGCGCCGAGACCATCGAAACGAACAGGTCGGAATTCTGGACCCGGATCTTGAGACCCTTCATGTCGGCCGGGGTGCGGATCGGCCGTTTGGTGTTGTAGAAGGAGCGGGCGCCCGAATCGTAATAGGCGAGCCCGATCATCCCGTGTTCCTCGAACGCGGCCAGGATTTCCTGGCCGATCTCGCCGTCCATCACCCGCCGCATCTGGTCGATCGACTGGAAGATGTAGGGCAGGGCCGGAATCGCGGTCTCCGGAACGATCCCGTTGAGCGGAGCGAGATTGACGCGATCGAGATCGATGGCGCCCAGAATGGTCTGCTCGATGGTGTCCTTTTCCTCCCCGAGCTGCCGTCCGGGGAACATCTGGATGGTGATCCGGCCGTTGGTCCACTGGTCGAGGAGCTGGCCCATGTACTTGACCGCCTCGACGGTCGGATAGCCGTCGGAATGGGTGTCGGCGGCCTTGAGCACCAGCGCCATGGCGCTGCCCGCCATGCCGGCGGCGAGCGTGAAGGCCGTCGCGGCCACGAGGGCTCGCCGGGCAAGTCCCGTACTGCGCATGGAAACCTCCCTGTTCGTTCGATTTTCGCCGGCAGTCTAGACGCCGCCGGCGAGAACACAAGCGGCGGCAGTCTCCGATCAGCGGGTGTGCAGCGGTGCGTCCGGGTAGAAGGCGCGAAAGGCGAAGGCGAAGTCGACCGAGTAGACCACGTCCGCGAGCCCGCCGTCGGCGCGGCGGCGCTGTACCAGTACGTTGCCGACATCGATGCCCTCGCGGATCGTCGCACTGTCCAGAGCCGAGGCCTGGCCGGGCTCCCAGGTGATCACCAGATCCCCCGCCTCGATGCGGCCCTTCTCGCGTACCAGCGCCAGACTCCAGGCCTCGGCGCCGACCCGTACCACCCGCTGCAGGGGGGCGATCTCCTCGGGCAGCGGGCCGCCATAGAGAAACGGTCGGGCCGCGCGGTCGTAACCGGCATAGGGGTTGGTGCCGTAGCGACGAAGGCGCGGATCGGCGGGCACCAGGACTTCGCCATCGGGGTGGCGGGCCAGGAAGCGGGCGAAGCTCTCGAGCCGCGAGGGCAGCATGGTGAGCTCGGAGCCGGTGAGTTCACCGACGATCGCCCGGCCGGTGAACTGTTGCCACCAGCTCTCGGTCTGGCGGTCGTACATCACCAGATCGGAGTTTCTGAGCTTTCCGGTGGTGCCGAAATCGAGCACGCGGTCTCCGAGCCGCCGGTCGAAGACGATGCCGGTGTTGCACAGAGGGCAGAAGGTGACGGCGATCGGCCGCCCGCCCAGGGTGTCGTTGACGATCTCGTGCCAGATCAGGATCTGCAGGGGATATGCGCGGACCGCGTTGCCGATCGCCACGGTGATCACCGGTTCGCGACCGTCGAGCTCGACCTCGCCCGCGGGCCGGAAGCGGGGCGCATCGATCGCCGGAATGCCGTCCTTGGGCGGTCCGCCGGAGACGATCTCGGAAAGTTCGACGCTGCGCCTGTCGAAATCGGTGCGTGGCCATTCCGCCTTCCAGGCGGCGGGCTGGGCGGCGAGACCCCCGGCGAACAGCAGCAACAGGGCGATGACGGGAAGTGCGCTGCGCATGGCGATCTCCGCTCGGATTCTGCGGCGGGGCTGCGAGGTGGACAGATGAGACGCGATTGGTGACAATGTCCCATCAATGCGCTTCAACATCCAGTGAGACAGGGGCCGAGGGCCGAAGCTGCGGCCCTGAGCCGCGGGGCAGGATCGCATGCGAATTCTCGGAGTGCTTCTCCTCATCGCCATGATCGGCGTGGTGGCCGTTCTGCTGACCGGCGTGTGGAGCTTCGTCAAAGGCGGACCGTTCTACGAAAGGTACGGCAATCGGCTGATGCAGGCCCGGGTCGGGCTGCAGCTCGTGGCAGCGGTGCTGCTCGGCCTGATGTTCATGACCCAGTCCTGAGGGCGGATCCTACATGGTTCGCCTGACGCGGATCTACACCCGCGGCGGCGATCGCGGGCGGACCTCGCTCGGCGATGGCCGCCGGGTGGCCAAGCACGATCTCCGGGTCGAGGCCTTCGGCACGGTGGACGAGGCCAATGCCGCGGTCGGCCTCGCGAGGCTGCATACCCAAGGCGAGGCCGATGCCATGCTCGCCCGGGTGCAGAACGATCTGTTCGATGTCGGTGCCGATCTCTGCCGGCCGCTTCCGGAGTCGGGAGAAGAGGGGGCGCTGCGGGTGACCGACGCCCACGTGCAGCGGCTGGAGCGGGAGATCGACCGTCTCAACGCCGAGCTGGCACCCCTCACCTCCTTCGTCCTGCCGGGCGGAACGCCGGCTTCGGCCCATCTCCATCTGGCGCGCACGGTGACCCGCCGGGCCGAACGTCTGGTCACCGCTCTGGCCGAACGGGAAGCGGTCAATGCGGTGGCCCTGCGCTACCTCAATCGCCTTTCCGATCATCTCTTCGTGCTGGCCCGCTACCTCAACGACAAGGGGGCGCGGGACGTGCTGTGGGAGCCGGGACGGCATCGCCGGGAGTGAGGAGTTCGGCGCGTTGACAAGGTTGTGACCGACGCCTAGTGGTTTTTGCGGCGCACAAAGAGCGGGCCCGATGCCGGCGGGGGAGCAGCCGACCCGCCGCACCCAACGAAGCAGGTAGCAGGATGAAGGTTCTCGTCCCCGTCAAGCGCGTGGTCGATGCCAATGTGAAGGTTCGCGTCAAGGCGGATCGAAGCGGCGTCGACACGGACAATGTCAAGATGGCCATGAACCCCTTCGACGAAATCGCCAACGAGGAGGCGATCCGCCTGAAGGAGCGAGGCGTGGCCAGCGAGGTGGTGGCGATCTCCATCGGTCCCGCCAAATGCAGCGAGACTCTGCGTACGGCGCTGGCGATGGGGGCCGATCGGGCCATTCATGTGGTCACCGATGCCGAGGTACAGCCTCTGGCGGTGGCCAAGATCCTGAAGGGCGTCGTCGAACGCGAGCAGCCCGGTCTGGTGATCATGGGCAAGCAGGCCATCGACGACGACAGCAACCAGACCGGACAGATGCTCGCGGGGCTTCTGGGCTGGCCGCAGGCGACCTTCGTCTCGCGTCTCTCGATCGAGGGCGAAGAGGTGGAGGCCGGGCGCGAGGTCGACGAGGGGATCGAAGTGATCCGCTTCAAGCTGCCGGCGGTGGTCACCGTGGATCTGCGCCTCAACGAGCCGCGCTACGCATCCTTGCCCAACATCATGAAGGCCAAGCGCAAGCCCATGGACCAGACGACGCCCGAGGAGCTCGGTGTCGATACCACGCCGCGGCTGCGGTACCTCGAGGTGGAGGAGCCGCCGAAACGCCAGGCCGGGGTCAAGGTCGCCTCGGTGCAGGAGCTGGTGCAGAAGCTCAAGGAAGAGGCGGGAGTGCTCTGATGGCGGTTCTCATCCTGACCCAGCACGACAACCGGACGCTGGAGCCGGCGGTACTGCATGCGGTGACCGCCGGCAGGAAGCTGCAGGAGGAGGTCGATCTCCTGGTGGCCGGCAGCGATGCCGCCGAGGTCGCCAGGCAGGCGGCGGCCATCGAGGGGGTGCGGCGCGTGCTGCACGCCGAGCACGAGGCCTATGCCAATCCGGTGGCCGAGGATCTCACACCGCTGCTGCTGCGGCTGATGGAGGAGTACGATTATCTGCTGGCCGCTTCCACGACCTTCGGCAAGAATGTCTTGCCGCGGGTAGCGGCACTGCTGGACAGCGCCCAGATCAGCGACATCGTCGAGGTGCTCGGCCCCGATCGGTTCAAGCGGTACATCTATGCCGGCAATGCGCTGGCCACGGTGGAATCCCTCGATGCCAAGCGGGTCGTCACGGTCCGCACCACGGCGTTCGAGGCGGCCGCGGCGACAGGGGGCACGGCCGAGATTCTCGTCACCGAGCCGGCCGAACCGGCAGGGATCACCCGCTTCCTGCGGCGCGAGGTGCACCGGAGCGAACGGCCCGAGCTGACCTCCGCCCGGATCGTGGTATCCGGCGGCCGCGGCCTCGGTTCGGCCGAGAACTTCCGTCTGCTCGAGCAGCTCGCGGATGTGCTGGGCGCGGCCATCGGCGCCTCGCGGGCGGCGGTCGACGCCGGCTTCGCGCCCAACGACTGGCAGGTCGGCCAGACCGGCAAGATCGTCGCCCCCGATCTCTATGTGGCGGTGGGCATCTCCGGCGCCATCCAGCATCTGGCCGGGATGAAGGACAGCAAGGTCATCGTCGCCATCAACAAGGACGAGGAAGCGCCCATCTTCCAGGTCGCCGATTACGGCATCGTCGGCGATCTCTTCAAGATCGTTCCCGAACTGACCGAGGAGCTCGAGCGCGCCAAGGCCGCCTGAGCCTCGAGAGCGGAGCTTTCGCCATGCACACCGCCTATGTCGAGCGCGACTACCCGGCGATCCCCGAGATCCGATGTATCGGGGTGATCGGCGCCGGCCAGATGGGGGCCGGCATCGCCCAGACCGCGGCGGTCGCCGGCTATCGGGTGAAGCTGGTGGACATCTCCCGCGAGCAGCTCGATCAGGCGCTCTCCCGCATCGACTATCTGCTCGGGAGGCAGGTATCCAAAGGACGGATGCGCGAGGCTCAGAAGGCGGAGGTGCTGGCGCGCATCGAGACCGGCGAAAGCCTGCAGATCCTGGGCGATTGCGAGCTGGTGATCGAAGCCGCCACCGAGGACGAGGAGCTGAAGAAGCGGATCCTCAAGGAGCTCTGTCCGATCCTGCGTCCCGACGCGCTGATCGCCACCAACACCTCGAGTATCTCGGTGACCCGCCTCGCCGCCCAGACCGACCGGCCGGAGCGCTTCATCGGCATGCATTTCATGAACCCGGTGCCGGTCATGAAGCTGGTGGAGATCATCCGCGGCATCGCCACCAGCCGCGAGACCTACGAGGCGATCTGCGAGGTGGCGGAGAAACTCGGCAAGGTCACGGTGACCGCCGAGGATTTCCCCGCCTTCATCGTCAATCGCATCCTGCTGCCGATGATCAACGAGGCGGTCTATACGCTCTACGAAGGGGTGGGCAACGTGGAGAGCATCGACACCGCCATGCGGCTCGGTGCCAACCATCCGATGGGGCCCCTGGAGCTGGCCGATTTCATCGGCCTCGACACCTGCCTCGCGGTGATGCAGGTGCTCTACGAGGGGCTCGCCGACAGCAAGTACCGGCCCTGCCCGCTGCTGGTCAAATATGTCGAGGCCGGCTGGCTCGGCCGCAAGACGCAGCGCGGCTTCTACGATTATCGCGGCGAGAAGCCGATGCCCACCCGCTGAACGATCGCGCCCCCGGCCGCCGAACGCTTGGCCTCGCGCCGTCGGCGCGGCTAGATAGGATAGGGGGAAGGAGCGGCACAGGGGGATCCATCGTGGCATTGCGAAGCGGAAGGATGGCCGCTGTCCTGTCGGCGCTGTTGTTGACCGGCGTCGCGGGCAGTCTCTCGGCGGCCGGCGATCGCACCGGCAACCGCTATGTCTGCAGTGAGCTGGCGCGTAAGCTCGATGTTCTGGCCCGCTACGACAGCCGTCGCGAGCGGGATTTCCTGCTGCTCGAGGCGGCGCGCAAGGGCTGTGTCGAGGAAGCGGTGCGGATGCTCGATCTCGGGGCTTCGGTCCGGGCCCGCAACCGGATCGGCAATACCGCGCTGAGTGTCGCCGCCGAGGCGGGACAGCGTCGCCTCGCCGCGCTGCTGCTGGAACACGGGGCGGAGATCGATCATCCCAATCTCGCCGGCGATACCCCGCTGCTGCTGGCGGTGCGGGCGAACCGACGGGCCATGGCCCGCTTTCTGCTCGAGCGGAAGGCCGATCCCGATCGTGCCGATCGTCAGGGTGTCTCGCCGCTCATCGCTGCCGCCTTCAAGGGCAGCGATCGCCTGGTCGATCTGCTGCTGCGTCACGGAGCCGACCCCGACCGCCGCGACCGTACCGGAAAGAGCGCCATCGTCTATGCCGCGGCTCGCGGCTTCACCGGCATCGTCCGCCGCCTGCTCGATTCCGGTGTTCCCGCGGACCGGCGCTACGGCCACGAGCTGACCGCGCTGATGTGGGCGGCCGGCCATGCCAACGACACCCCGGCCGCCGACGGTGTCGCCACCGCCACATTGTTGCTGGATCGCGGCGCTCCGCTCGATGCCCGCGACGATCGCGGCATGACGGCACTGATGATTGCCGCCGCGCGCGATCACCGCGAGATGGTCGAGTTGCTGCTGGCGCGCGGCGCCGATCCGCATCTGCGCGACCTCGAGGGGCGCAACGCCGCCGATCTGGCGGCCAGTCCCGAGATCCGGGCGCTCCTCGAATCCGCCGGTTGAGCGCGCCGCACCCGCTCAGAGGCCGGACAGATAGCGGGCCAGCGCCTCGATCTGGGCATCCGGAACGGTCTTGAACAGGGCCAGCATGTTGGGGGAATTGCGCCGCCGCCGGTATTTGTAGTCGAGCATGGTCTTCTGGAGATAGCCCGGCTGCTGGTTTCGCAATCGCGGTACCCGGCTGTTGCCCTCGAAACCGCCCAGATGGCAGGCGGTGCATTCGGCGGAAACCACCGCCTGCTCGGCGAGCTTGCGGTCGTTGGCATCATAGGTGAAGGCGGTGCGCGGCCAGGGCTGTTCGGACCAGTATCGGGCGATGGCCTTCATCGCCTTGCGGTCGAGATCGGCGACCACCCCCTGCATGATTTCGTTCTCGCGTCGTCCGGCTTTGAAGTCCTTGAGCTGGACGTAGAGGTAATAATACTGTTGACCGCTCAGGATGGGGTAGGCGGGATCGATGGGAAGTGTCTCGGAGGTCCCGTGACAGCCGGCACAGACCTCGGCGGCCGGCGGCATCTCCTGCGCCGTCACCAGGGCTGCGGGGAAGATCAGGAATGCCAGGATGAGCCACTGCATCGGTGCGGTTTGCTCCCTCTTGCCAGAAAAAGGGGGCCACCTCGCGGTGGCCCCCGCCACGTTTCGACGATGGCCGCCTATTCGGCCAGCGTGAAGG
The DNA here is from genome assembly GCA_026984595.1 of Alphaproteobacteria bacterium. GTDB lineage: Bacteria > Pseudomonadota > Alphaproteobacteria > Geminicoccales > Geminicoccaceae > JALSRW01. The sequence goes on along the minus strand of JALSRW010000142.1, from coordinate 5,961 downwards.
CGATGATGTTGTTGCCACGCTTGTAGTTGAGCTGGGCATTGCCGCCCGCCGCCACGACGATGTACTGCTTGCCGTTGACGGCATAGGAGGAGGGCGGGGCGTTGACACCGGCACCGGCCTGGAAGCTCCAGAGCACCGCGCCGGTGGCCGCGTCATAGGCCTTGAACAGGCCGTTGCCCTCGCCGGCGAAGACCAGACCACCGGCGGTGGCCAGCACACCGCCGATCATCGGCTGTTCGGTCTTGACCTTCCAGCGGATCGCGCCGGTATCGTAATCCACTGCCGTGACATTGCCCCATTGCTGCTCGCCGGGGATCACCTTGAAGGCGCCTCCCAGCCAGAGCTTGCCCTCCGGATAGGGCGTGCTCTCGACATGATAGGTCATCGGCTGGTGCAGATTGACGGCATAGGCCAACCGCAAATTGGGATTGATGGCCATCGGCGACCATTCCACACCGCCGTTGGCGCCGGGCAGCATGCGCGTACCTTCGGGGGTCGGCAGCGCCCACAGGTTCTCGATCGGCACCATCGGCTCGGAATAGCGGATGAGGCTGCAATCCTCGGCCCTGTGGACGAACACGTAGGGCAGCTTGCCGCCATGGAGCACGCCCTTGACCTCGTTGCCGTTCTCGTCCTTGACCATGGTCAGGATGGGCGGGCTCACCGAATCCAGATCCCAGACGTCGTGCGGGATGTACTGGTAATGGCAGACGTATTCTCCGGTATCGACGCGGATCGACACCAGACTGTCGGTGTAGAGATTGTCGCCCGGGCGGAGCGAGCCGTCGAGATCGGGCGAGGGATTGCCGACCACGAAATAGAGCCGCCGCGTCTCGGGGTCGTAGGCGGGTGGCTGCCACACGCCGCCGCCCAAGGTCTCATAGGGATCTCCGAGCTCCTCGAGAGCCTTCTTCTCCGCGGCGATGTCGCGGTTGAGAGAGCGGCCCATGGGATCGGTTTCGCGCCATTCACCGACGGAGTTTTCCGGGATCGAATAGAAGGTCCAGAGCAACTCGCCGGTGGCCGTATCGAAGGCCTTGACGAAGCCGCGGATCCCGTACTCGCCACCGTTGGTGCCGATGATCACCTTGTCCTCGACCACGATCGGCGCCATGGTTTCACTGTAGCCGAGCTCGGGATCGGCGATCTCGGTTTCCCACAGCAGCTTGCCGGTCTTGGCATCGAGCGCCACCAGTTTGGCGTCCAGCGTGCCCATGAAGACCTGGTTGCCGGCCACGGCGACGCCACGGTTGTTGGGGCCGCAACAGTAGGTCGTGACCGGTCCCATCTTGTGCTTGTAGTGCCAGATCTCGGCGCCGGTCTCGGCATCGAGAGCATAGACGTGGTTGAAGGCGGTGGTCACGTACATGATGCCGTTGACCACGATCGGCGCGGTCTCCATCGTGTCCACCACCTCGGTCTGGAAGATCCAGGCCGGTCGCAGCTTGCGGACATTGTCGGTGTTGATCTGCCGGTTCGGGTAGAACCGCGTCTGTGCGTAGTTGTGCTGTGGATGGAGGAAATTGTTGCCGTCGCCGGCCGCCCGCTCGAGCATGTCCTGGGTGACCGTCTGCATGTCGGCATAGACCAGCGTCTTGCCGGTCTCCTGGCCGGCTACGGGGCCGGGGAGCAGCAACAGCGAGGCGAGACTCAACACACCCAGCGTCGAGCCGCCACCAACGAGGTTGACGCGCATGGGGAACTCCCTGATCGTTTGTTGCGGGGTTCGGTGGCACCCCGTGAGGACCGCACCAATAGCATGAACCGTACCGGCGCGGCCGGTTGGCGTCAAGCGAGGCAGAGGTGCGGTGGAGCGGCGAAGGGCCGTCGCGATGCCGCCGACAGAGGCAGGGAGGGAGGATGGTTTACCGGCGATCGGCGGAACGGAAGAGAGGCCTCGGTTGGGCCGGTTTCTGTGCGGTCCTGTGGCTTTCCGTCGCCGGCCGGGCGGAGGCCGCGGGCACGGGCCTTCTGTTCGTCAGCAACGAGAAGAGCAACACCATCACCGTTCTCGAGAAGGACGGCACCTTGGTCGAATCGATTCCCACCTGCGGCCGCCCGCGGGGGATGATCTTCAGCGCCGACCGCGAACGGTTCTTTGTCGCCTGCGGCGACGATTCGATCATCGCCATCTACGATGTGCGCACGCGCAAGCTCTCGGGCCGCATTCGCGACGTGCCCGCACCCGAGACCTTCGATCTGCATCCCGACGGGCGGCGCCTCTACGTCTCCAACGAGGAGGATGCCAGCCTTTCGGTCTACGATGTCACCACCGGCGAGCTGCTGGAGGAATATTACACCGGCGAGGAGCCCGAGGGAGTGCTGATCACCGCCGACGGCAGGCGTACCTTCGTCGCCTCCGAGGCCGCCAATCTCGTGCATGTGGTCGATACCGAGGCGCGGGAGGTGATCGCCGACATCGTCACCGACACCCGGCCGCGGCGCTTCGCCATCACCCCCGACCAGAAGGAGCTCTGGGTGTCGGCCGAACTCGCCGGTATGGTCGATATCATCGATGTGGCGACACTCCGGATCATCGGCGATCTGCGCTTCCGGCCGACGGGTTTCCGTGCGGAGCAGGTGACCCCGGTGGATCTGCTGATCACCGCCGACGGCAGCCGCGCCTATGTGACCCTGGGCCGGGCCAACCATGTGGCGGTGGTGGATGTGCGCCAGCGCAAGGTGCTCGACTATCTGCTGGTCGGCAACCGGCCCTGGGGTCTGGCGCTGTCGGCCGACGAGAAATGGTTGTACGTGACCAATGGCCTGTCCGACGACCTCTCGATCATCGACACCGAGAACCTGAAGGTCGTGAAATCGGTACCGGTGGGGGCCATCCCCTACGGTATCCTGGTCGACGACCGCTAGCCGGCGACAGCGGCCCGGTCACGGGGCGAGCGCCTTGGCCGCCCGCTTTTCCGCCTCCTTGACCTGGGGCGGCGACATGCGCCGCCGCAGGCGGATCAGGAGGTCGCTCGCCAGCATGTCGCCTTCGGCCGCCGCCTGGCTCAACAGCACATAGGCCAGTACCGGGTCGAGGCGGACCCCGCGGCCGACGGAATGGAGGTAGCCGAGGCTCGTGCGGGCCCGCGCATGACCCTTTCGCGCCGCCTGATGGAACCAGCGGGCGGCGAGCGTGTCGCTCTGCTCCACACCCTTGCCCTGGGCGTAGGCGACCCCGAGCAGGAACATCGATTCCGCGTGCCCGTCCTCGGCGGCGAAGCGCAGGGCCTCGATCTTGCTCGCGAGTTTGGGCGGGTCGAGGGTGGTTTGCGACATGGCCTCTGGAATGCGTTCCGCCTCGGCTGGAGGATACGGCTCGGCTGCGACCCGTCTAACATGGCCGGACTAAGCAAACGTTAACGAGCCGCCCGCCGGCGACGCTCCTGCAACGGGATTTGGCTCGAATGTTTTCAATCTCTAGTAGAAACGCTTCTCGGAACCGATTAGTATCCGAGGTGGCACGGAGCATGCCCGGCGTTAAGCGGCTGTTAACCAAGCGGAGGATAGGCTTGGACGGCTCGACGCCGGAGGCATGCTTCCCGGAGGGACAGGTTGCCTCTGCTTGGTTCGCAGTCGTGATGCGCGACGGCCGCAGCGCCGTCCGGGTATATGGAGCCGTAGTCATGCCGCAATCCGTTGCGACCCCTGTTTCCGCCGTCTCCCCTGCGGGGCGATCGCCGTTCGCCCGGCTTTCCGCCCTGCTGCTCACCAGTCACGAATTCGCGCACCGCTATCTGCTGGTGATGCGTTTCGTCCTCCTCAACAGCATCGCCCTGGCGCTGGTCGGCGCCGCCTGGCTGCAGGGCTGGCTCGATCCCCTGGTGGCCGCCGATCGGACCCGTCTCGTCAGTCTGATCGTGTTCGTGTTCCTGCTGGGCAACGTCTGGTGCCTGCAGCGGCTGGTGGCCACCAGCCGCGAGCTCAACGCGCTCAAATGCGGCATCCGGCCGGCCGGCACCAAGACCGGCGAGTTCCTGCGCCAGATCGAAGGTCGGGACGCGGCCACCCGGGCCAATCTCGCGGGCGTGCTCAAGGTCAAGCTCTTTTCCCGGATCGTGCCCATCCGCCATGTCGCCAACAGTCTGGTCATTCTCGGGCTGATCGGCACGGTGCTCGGCTTCATCATCGCCCTGGGCGGGGTCAACCCGGAGGCGGCCTCCGATGTCAGCGCGGTGGGGCCGATGATCTCGACCCTGATCGACGGCATGTCGGTGGCCCTGCACACCACGCTGGTGGGCTCCGTGCTCAATGTGTGGCTGATGATCAACTACCGGCTGCTGGAAGGCGGCACCGTGCGGGTGCTGACCCGGGCCGTGGAGATGGGTGAGCGCGATGCCGGGGCCTGACCTGTTCGAAGAGGACGATTCGGGGACGGTGTTCCGCGACGTCATCATGCTGGCGCTGGCCGGCTTCGTGGCGGTGGTGATTCTCATGCTGCCGCATCTCAATCCGCCGGGGGCCAAACAATCCGAGGACAGCGAGCCGCCCGGCAATGTGATCGTCGAGATCCGCTGGCCCGACGAGATCGATGCCGATGTCGATCTGTGGGTGGAGGCGCCCGGCGATGTGCCGGTGGGCTACTCCAACAAGGGTGGTCTCGTGTTCAATCTGCTGCGCGACGATCTCGGCAAGCGGGCCGATGCCACCGGCATGAACTACGAAGTATCCTATTCGCGCGGCATTCCGCCCGGCGAGTACGTGGTCAACGTCCATCTCTACCGCAACGCCGCCAAAGTTTATCCGATCCCGGTGACGATCGTCACCAGCGTCAAGCGCAATGCGCAGGAATCCGCCAAGCAGTTGCTCGCCAGCAAGGTCGAGCTGACCCGCGAAGGCCAGGAGCTCACGGTCTACCGCTTCAAGCTCGACCAGTACGGCCGCCTGCAGCCGGGCAGCGTGCACAGCCTGCAGAAGCCGCTGCGCGCCTGGAGAAAGAAATCATGATGACCCTTCCCGATCTGTTTCTCGTCGCCGCCGGGCTGGTCGGCTTCCTGGCCTCCATCACCGTCTGGTCACCGAGCCGGATGGGCGTCAAACTGGTGGCCCTCGGCGCCACCCTGCTGTTCCTGCCGCTGTCCTACCTGGCCTTCACCGAGCTGCTGAGCAAGCCCAAGCCGGTGGCCATGGAATGGTGGCTGTCGACGGCCGACGAGGCCACCGTGCTGGGCAGCACCATGCAGGAAGGGCGCGGCATCTATCTGTGGCTGCAACTGGCCGGGCTCGACGAGCCGCGGGCCTATGTGCTGCCCTGGAACCGCGAGCTCGCCGAGCAGCTCCAGAAGGCCATGCGCGAGGCGGAGGAGCGGCGAAGCCAGCTCCGGATGCGTCTGCCCTTCGAACCCTCCTGGGACGATCGCGAGCCCCGCTTCTATGCCCTGCCGCAGCCGGCCATGCCGCCCAAGGACGCGGCGCCCGACGCGCCCCGCTATTACGAGCGGCCCGGCACCGACGCCTGATCCGTTCCTTTCCCGGCTCCGATCCCGCATCCCGGCCGGCCCCGCGACGCAAGCGCGGGGCCGGCCATTTTCGGGGGCTGGCCATTTTCCTCCGGATCTGCTCGAAGATGGGGCGTCGCCAGCCGAGGGATCCCATGTCCGACCCGCCCCGCGCCGGTCAGTATCGCCTCATCTACGCCGATCCGCCCTGGCCTTTCGGCACCTACTCGCACAAGGGCAAGGGGCGCAGCCCCGAGGCCTGGTACGATACCATGAGCCTCGCCGAGATCGCCGCCCTGCCGGTGCGCGAGTGGGCGGCGCGCGATGCGCTGCTGCTGCTGTGGACCACCGACCCCCTGCTGCCGCGTGCCCTCGAGGTGATCGAGGCCTGGGGCTTCACCTACAAGACGGTCGGGTTCTACTGGGCCAAGCTCCGGAAACGGGCCGATCCGCGCCGTTTCTCGGCGGAGGATTTCGTCGCCGGGCTGGGCTTCTGGACGCGGGCCAATCCCGAGCTCTGCCT